>JBLHLO010000120.1:0-6711 GCA_047621105.1 Alphaproteobacteria bacterium | reverse complement strand
TGCCAGTAGGCACGCGCGGCCTCCAGCAGAGTATAGGTGCCGGTGACATTGGTCTGAATAAACGCCCCCGGCCCGTCGATTGAACGGTCCACATGACTCTCGGCCGCGAGATGCATTACCGCGTCGGGCTTATGTGCTTCGAAAATCCTGTCCAATGCCTCCCGATCGCAAATATTCGCCTGCTCGAACGCATACAGAGGGCTGTCCGCCACGCTCGCCACGTTATCAAGACAGGCCGCATAGGTCAGCGCATCAAGGTTCAATACGCTATACCCCCGCGCAATCGCCAACCGCACCACTGCCGATCCGATAAACCCCGCGCCGCCTGTCACCAATAGCTTCATCTATACACCCTCAAACGTGAACGGACTGTTAAGATCGGCTAAGGCGGGCGCATTTGCGTCCTTATCCGACAAAACCGGCGTCACATCCCCCAGTCCCCAGTCAATTCCAACCTGAGGATCATCCCAAGCGACGGCACCTTCGGTCTCCTGCGCATAATAATCCGAACATTTGTAGATAATTTCGGTCTCAGGGGCCCGTGTCACAAACCCATGCGCGAAGCCCGCCGGCACCAACATCTGCTTTCCGTTCTCGAAGCTCAGTTCAGCGCCAAACCACTGCCCGTAGGTCGGCGACCCTTTGCGGATATCTACGGCTACGTCAAAAAGAACGCCTCGCCCGCAGCGCACCAGCTTGTCCTGCGCATGGGGGGGTGCCTGAAAATGGAGGCCGCGAATGGTGCCTTGCGCCATTGATAGTGAGTGATTGTCTTGGAGGAATTGCGTGGTGATCCCATGCTCGACGAGGGCCTTGGCGTTGTAGCTTTCGGAGAAGAATCCGCGATGATCTCCAAAGCGGGCGGGGGTGATGATGATGACGCCGAGGAGCGGAGTTAATTCTAGAATAAGAGACACATTTTTTACCTATAATATTAATTATGTTCTTTTTTTGCTATTCATTGTTTGCTAGTGCATTGCTCAATAATGACAAACCGATCAATTAATCCAACGTTTAGGTTATTACCTACAACTTCACCTACTGCGCTTTTCTTGAAGCATCGGCTCAGCTAATCATACCAAAACATAATGAATATTGGACCCTACCGTGAGAAAAGTCTTCATCACCGGCACCGCCGGCTTCATCGGTTTCCACCTGGCACAACTCCTACTCGACGAAGGGTTCCGCGTTCACGGGTTTGACGGCATGACCGACTACTATGACGTCAAGCTGAAGCAGCGCCGGCACCAGATGCTGCTGCAGAACCCGCATTTTTCGATGACCGAAGGGATGCTTGAAGATGACGCGCTGATCACGCAGGTCACCGATGATTTTGCGCCTGACGTCATCGTCCACCTCGCGGGTCAAGCAGGTGTTCGTTACTCGCTGGAGAACCCGCGGGCGTATCTCGACAGCAACCTCGTCGGTACATTCAACGTGATGGAGGCCGCGCGACGCTTGAAGGTCGAACATCTGCTAATGGCCTCAACTTCTTCGGTCTACGGGGCCAATGAAGACATGCCGTTTGCAGAAACAGATAAGGCCGACACCGCCCTCACCTTCTATGCGGCGACGAAGAAAGCGAATGAGGCAATGGCGCATTCCTATGCGCACCTGTGGGACCTGCCGACCACGATGTTCCGCTTCTTCACGGTCTACGGTCCCTATGGGCGCCCAGACTTGGCGCTGTTCAAATTCGTCGACGCGATCCTCGATGGGCGCCCCATCGATATCTACAACCACGGCGACATGTACCGCGACTTTACCTATGTCACCGATCTGGTCCGCGGCATCCGTCTGTTGATCGATACGCCCCCTGTCCGCCCCGATAACCGTGAGGTGCCAGAGGGCGACAGCCTGTCCCCCGTGGCTCCCTACCGTATCGTGAACATCGGCAATTCTGGCAAAGTACGCCTGCTCGATTTCGTAGAAGCGATCGAGGAAGAGCTTGGTCAAAAGGCAATCCGTAACTACATGCCCATGCAGATGGGCGATGTGCCCGCGACTTGGGCGAATGCGGAACTGCTAAAGACCCTCACGGGTTACAAGCCTCAGACTGATATCAAGGATGGTATTCGGGAATTTGTAGCTTGGTTCCGCGACTATTACGCCAAGTAGTTTTTGGGACGAGGAGTTTGCGATGCCGACCTTGAATGATGCCCCCATTGCCGTGATCGGCTTGGGGTATGTTGGCCTGCCCTTGGCGGTCGAATTCGGTAAAAAGCGCAAAGTCGTCGGCTTTGACATCAACACCGCCCGCATCGACGAACTGCGGGCTGGCAAGGACAATACGCTTGAGGTGGATGCCGCGGAAATGGCCGGGGCCGCGCATCTCTCGTTTACCGACCAGCTCGATGATCTTGCCGAATGTACCACCTTCATTGTCACTGTCCCCACCCCAATTGATGAGCACAAGCGCCCGGATCTCACCCCCCTACTCAGAGCGTCGGAAGCGATTGGCAAGGTTCTGAAACCCGGCGACATCGTGATTTATGAATCCACCGTTTACCCCGGTGCGACCGAAGAAGACTGCGTACCTGTGCTTGAGAAAACCTCCGGCCTCACCTTCAACCAAGACTTTTTCGCCGGCTATTCACCCGAGCGGATCAACCCCGCGGACAAAACCCACCGTCTGCCCAACATTGTCAAAGTTACCTCCGGCTCCACGCCCGAGATCGCCGATAAGGTTGATGCGCTCTATGCGTCGATCATCACCGCTGGCACGCACAAAGCGCCTTCGATCAAGGTCGCAGAAGCTGCTAAGGTTATCGAGAACACACAACGAGACGTGAACATCGCGTTGGTCAACGAGCTTGCCCTCATTTTCAACAAGCTTGATATCGACACTCAAGATGTACTCGACGCGGCGGGCACCAAGTGGAACTTCCTCCCCTTCCGCCCCGGCCTCGTCGGCGGCCACTGCATCGGCGTGGACCCGTATTACCTGACGCAGAAAGCCCAATCCGTCGGCTATCACCCCGAAGTCGTCCTCGCCGGGCGCCGCATCAACGACGGCATGGGTTGCTATATCGTTGGCCGCACCGTCCGCGAAATGATCGCACGTGATATACCGGTAAAAGGTTCGCGGGCGTTGGTCATGGGTTTGGCGTTCAAGGAGAACTGTCCGGATCTACGGAATACACGCGTTGTTGATATTATCCGTGAGCTTGAGAACTATGGGATTGAGGTGGATGTGTATGATCCGTGGGTTGATGCCGCGGAGGCTAAACGCGAGTATGGAGTGGAGATGATTGAAAAAACTGAAAACAAGGGGTATGACGCCATGATTGTGGCCGTGGCACATGATGAATTTTTTAAAGAAGACATCACCAGTGCTTATGGTAAGCCTCAATCGGTGGTCTTTGATGTAAAAGGTATTCTACCTCGGAGTGCTGGGGCTATGCGTCTTTAAACCGACAAACATTCGATCGTAAAATTGGTTCAATGTTATGGGATGACCTCAATGAGAAGAGTATCTGATCTTTTCGTGTATGACTGATCCGGCTCATGCTTCACCGAAAGGAAGCATGAACAACTATCTCGAAAGAAATCCTGAAGGGCCTGGAAAGTTATGAAAAGGCGTGGACGCGTGCGGGTCAGAGCAACCGTCGCAATGTCATGTCGACCAAAGTTCTGAAAGGCCCGGACGGGGAGACTGGTGTTGATGCAGGGCCAGAATCGACGGAATGGATGACAAGATCATCGGGCTCTATGCCGCCGGTCTGACGGTCCGGGATGCCTATAGCCCGGCGGTTAAACACAAGACCGCCTAGGTCTCTCTTGGCGTCACCTAGGCGTATTTGCTTCCCACTTCTTGACCGCGGTCAAGAAGCAGTGTGGGATAAACCCTGTTAGGAAGGCACTTTCAAAATTAACATGCGAATATCTGATCATGACTGCTTTTGATATCAGGTAGAAGAGTACGAATAAGAAACCTCTATTGTTGCCAGCAACCGGTCGCATTCTCGCCTGAACCCGCCTAGCCGTTTTTGGCGCGAAGCGCCCCTAGGGTGAAGCACTCTCGATCTGAGGCAACTCAAAGGCCTCAAAAACCGGCGCATCAAACCCGTCCCCTACAGCCTCAATCGCCTGATTATATAACCCCTCATATTCTCCCAGCATCCCCTCCAATGTAAACAACCTCTCAACCCTCTCCCGTGCCGCCCAGCGCGCGATGTTGATCGCTTCCCTCAAAGCCTCGGCCAGCTCCCCAGCATCCGCCCCAGCATATCGCGCAACATCCCCCGCAACCTCTCGGATCGCGCCATTCTCAACCGCTGCAATAGGCAGACCACAAGCCATCGCCTCAATTGCCGCCAGTCCGAAGGGTTCGTCCCATAGCGGCGTGAACAGCAGCACAGAGGCGCGGGCGATGGCATCGGTCAGCTCAGCGCCTTGCAGGTGTCCGCCGTATTTCACGCCGTCACCTAACAGCGATGCAATTTCGGTGTCAAAATACCCCTTATCCTCAATTGTACCGTAAATATTCAATGGGATACCAGCAATCTTAGCCGCCTGAGCCGCCAGATGCGTCCCCTTGGTTGGCGTGATACGGCCCATCCATACTGCAGTACCATCGCCCTCTGAACGGAAAGGCCAGTCCACAAGATCAATGCCATTCGGTACAACACGGGCGAAGGGAGCGTCTCCCTCATCAAACCACGCTCCCAATTGCCGCTGAGAACAGGTGGTAAACAGAGACCACGGCGCCCCGCCATCGGCAACGGCACGTTTCAATACATCGAACGGCGGCACATGTAGGGAGGTCACCATCGGGATCCGATGCTGCGCGGCGAAGCGGGGGGGGAAGCGGTGCAGTGAATTGTTGTGCACCACGTCGAAACCGCCCTCGGCAATGCGCGGAAGGAGACGCTCGAACGCCGCATCCAAATGGCCGGTCAGCTCCGGCGTGCCGTGCCACTTATGCCAAGGGAACTCTCGGTCATAATGAACGTCGACGACCGGCTCGACCTTACCGCCCCAATCGCTGTCACCGGCGGCAAACAGAGTCACATCATGCCCCCGCGCCCGCAGGCCGCGGCAGAGGTGCCAGCAATGGGCCTCCATCCCGCCCATGAAGGGGCGCGCGATGGGGAAGCGCACATGTCCGATGACGGCGATCTTCATGGCGTCACTCCGCCGCGATGGCAGAGATGCGGTCCTCGCCCTCTTGGGCGGCGGCGCGGCGCTCTTCCTCGGTGTCCAGATCGCGCAGCAGCTTATCCATCACCCGCCGGCTGTTGGCATAGGGCATATCGCCGGTTTGGCGGCACATTTCAAAATCCGCATCGTTTGGCGCGCGCAGGATGGTCAGCGCATCGTCGCTGTTGTCGATCAGCCCCATCAAATGGAAGGCGTGCAGCCAATGGCCCATGGTGCGATGGCCCCACCGGGTGGCGAAATATTCGGCGTTGCGCACCACGGCCTCCACATGGTGGATCGGCGGCATGCAGTGGTCGTGATATTGGTGATAGACCTTGGCCCCCTTCATCCACCAGATGTCGATCCCGCGCGCGTCCAGCACACGGCCAAAGTCTGTATCCTCGCCGCCATAACCGAAATAGCCTTCGTCAAAGCCACCGCTGCGCACCCAATCGGCGCGGTGCATGGCGAAGTTGAGCGACCAGAAACAGCGGTAATCCTCGCAATAACGCAGACCCTCCGCCGGTGGTCCCTGCCGGTCGGAGTGTTTGACGCCGATCTTGTCGAAATGATCGAAATCGAGGCCAGCTTCCGTCGCCCCTTTGGGTAGATAGGTGACCTCGCCCATGACCAGCCCGCGGCCATCGTGGCATGCCTCTGCCACATCGGCGACAAGCGCGGGATGCGGGATGCAATCGACATCGACAAAGGCCAGAACGGCGCCGCTTGCCTTGGCCGCCACCGCATTGCGCGCGGCGGCGAGGGGAAGCTCCCCATCGGGGCGGGTGACCTGGATTTGATGGATGGGAAAGGGCGCGTCGGGCAGCCCGTCGTATAGCTCATCCTGCATGGCGGCGATCACCAATTCGCGCGGGGGCACGGTTTGCGCGGCCAAGCCACGGATAACATTGTGCAAATGCGCCTCGCGGCCGCGGGCGATGGTCAGTACGGATACGTCACGCATGGTGAACCTCCTTTAAAGATGTTGAAATTTTGGGGCGGTCCCATAGGCGGTCCGCCAGATTGCCGAGCCACTGTGCGGTACGGGTCGCCGCGTCACTGCCCCCTGCCAAAGCGCGTTGGCGCGCGGGATCATGCTGGTTCTGCGCCTGCTCAATCGCGGCCTGCCAAGCATGGGCAGAGCTTGGCATATGCGGCAAATGCAACGCGGCACCGGCTTGGCTTAAGGCGCGGGCTTTCTCGACTTGTTCATCGAAATAGCGCCACTCCGGCACCACGATCCACGGCTTCGCAGCGGTGAGCACTTGGGCGCAGGTGGTATTCCCAGTCGACGAGATCACCAGATCCGCCGCTGCGATATAGTCGGGCGCGTTGTCGACCCAGCCTTTGTGGATCAGGTTCGGCGGCAAGGTCGCATGCCAGTCGCGCTGCACCTCGCCAATGGTGATCCAGTCCATCTGCGGATAGCTGCGCGCGGCAACACCCAAGGCGGCCTCGGATATCCCGTTGCCGCCCCCGCCACAGACCACCAGCGCCATGGGTCGTTTGCCCAGCTTCAGTGTCGTGCGGGCATCTTCGGACTTGGGCAACGAGACATTCACCCCCAGC
>JBLHLO010000119.1:0-6716 GCA_047621105.1 Alphaproteobacteria bacterium | reverse complement strand
GGGGCCAGCGTCAACAGACGCCCTGAAAATCCCTGTCGATTAAGATGCAGGGCCACCCCCCGATCACGCCGTACATGGCCCGATCCAGCAATCAGTACGCCGCGTCCCCCAGCTGTTCGAGCAGCCCTGGTGAGATGTTCGGCCATCACGGCATCGCGGGCAATTTGGATGTGGGCAAAGGGTTTGGCCCGCTTGGCGGCAATCTGCCCACAATGGACATCGGCGATTTCCCGAGCCATTTCCTTGATGATCGTGTCGGGCATCGGCTTGGTGAGTCCGAGGATTGCCTGCCGGGGGCCTAGGGCGGCGAAGCCTTGGCGGGCAATGGCGCGAATCATCGGTCGTGGCAGATTGGCACCAAGAATGGGTAATGCGGCCTCTGCGACAGGGGCCAGGATCGGCGCATAGTGGCGCCAGGCGGCCCAACCAGAGCGTTTCCACTTAAGCGCCGGGCCGAGGCCGGCTACGTCGCCGGGATGTGCCTGTAGATATCGCTTAAGCGCTGCCTGCTGATTTTCGCGGATCATTTCGATGGCAATGCCTGGCTGCTTGCCGGCGGCAAATAGGGAACCCACGGCCCAGGCCTGAATCTGGTGGTGGTCGGGATTGTCGTGGGTTTCACCGACCATCACTAAATCGGCGCGGATGAGATCCTGAGCAAGTTGCTCAGGGCTTACGAAGGCGCCATCGCGCACGCGCCAGATTTTGCCGACCAGCGGATGATTTATCCGTTCCGTTGCTTGCCAGGGGGGCGGTGGGTTAGGGCTTTGGGTGGCCGGGGTCTGAACGCAAGCCGCCAACACCATGAAGCTGGCCAAAAGCCATGACCAGGAAAAGGAAGCACAGGGCTTGGCGACGTTATGTCCCATCATCTTCCGTGCCCTTCTGGGGTGGCTGCGTTATTCGACGTAATAGAACACCAGGGTAACGCAAAGCAGCACCGCGACCCACAGCACCGTGGAGCCCACCGGCCAGGTGCGCGCCAGCGCGCCTTGGGGGCCATGGTGGCGGTAAACGGCGGCGATGAAGCGGTTGAGCCGGATTTGCCCCCGGGCCAAGGCCCTAAAATGCATATGGCTCACTGCATCGCGGAAAAAGCCGAGGATGCCGGGCAGCACGCGCCGATAGAGCCAGTCGCTGTCAAGATTCGTGGATTTGAGTTCTGGTGGATAAAGCCCATGGCGCATCAACACCGAGAACGCCAGCGCGGAGAACATCAGGAGCTGCAACTGGGTGATTACATGGGTCACCGTATAGGGCACGAAACCAATCTGATGGGGCAAGATAGCGTAAAGCGCTGCGGGATAGACGCCAATGGCAATGCATAGAAAGGCCGCCAAGCCCATGGCGATGAGCATATTCGTGGGCGCTTCTTTGCAGCGAATTCCAGAATCATGGGCGAAGAAGGCAAAGAATGGAATTTTGATTCCCGAATGGTGAAACACGCCGGCCGAGGCGAACAGGAGTATCAGCCAGGTGATCCAATGACCTTGCTCAGCCGCGGCCGCAATAATCAGGGACTTGGAGATAAAACCCGAAAACAGTGGGAAGGCCGAGATCGAAGCGGCACCGACAATGCAGAAGCTTGCCGTCCAGGGCATCGACTTCCACAGGCCACCCAATTCCGATCCTTTGACCGTGCCGGTTCTATACAGAACTGCGCCCATGGACATAAATAGCAGCGCCTTATAGAGGATATGGCAGAACGCGTGGGCCACGGTGCCGTTCAATGCCATGGGCGTGCCGATACCGATACCAACCACCATGAAGCCGAGTTGATTGTTGAGACTGTAGGCCAACACCCGCCTGAGGTCATTTTCGATCACCGCGTAGAAGATCGGGAAGGCGGTCATGGTGGCCCCAATCACGATCAGCATCTCAGTCCCGGGGAAGCCCCGCGCCAACGCGTAAACGGCTAGTTTGGTGGTGAAGGCCGACAGCACCACGGTGCCGACCACGGTGGCTTCCGGGTAGGCATCCTGGAGCCAGTTGTGCAGTAGGGGAAAAGCGCATTTGATGCCGAAGGCAAGGAAGATCAGGGCCGTCGGGAAGCTGACAAGGCCGAGATTATCGAAAGCGATCGAACCGGTAGCCCGGTAATGCAGGATGACACCGGCCAGAAGAATAACACCGGAGCCGATCTGGATCACCAGATAGCGCATGCCGGCGCGGTAAGCGCGCTCGGTCCGGCTTGCCCAGATCAGGAAGACCGAAGCGATAGCCGTCAGCTCCCAGAAGATAAATAGCGAAATGAGATCGCCGACGAACACAGCGCCCACACCGGCCCCGGCGTAGACCAGGCTGGACACTTGTTGAACTGAGTCCGGTTCGTGCCAGCCGTAAATGACGTTGAGAGTGGCGGCAATCAGGAAGATCAGGCCGAACACGAAGGAGAGGCTGTCGACACGCAGGAACACGAGCGTATGGCCGAACATATTGACTTGGGCATGGTTGCCTTCTGGCAGCAATAGTAGATGGATAAGGGCCAGCACCGGTAGGGCGAGCATGATGTAGGGGCGCAGGCGCGGGCCCAAAAATGGAATCAAAAGTGCGCCTAGGATCAGGATCAGGCCGGGAGGGAGATCAGCGATCATAGTAATCCTCGCCCCGCTTCAATATTTTGCGTAGTTCCTTCGCGCCCAAGACAAGCCCGACACAGACAATGAACCCATAGAGGCCGTAAAAAGCCGGGAAGTCTTCGATCTTGTAGATAATGTGCTTGTGGTAGAAAAAATCCGCCCCGGCGAGCAGACCGCAAATCACCCAAACCCCACGGTAAATGCGGGTCACGTTTTCCTTGCGTTCGAACCAGCTGGGTTTTTCTTTGCCGTCGGTCATGATCGCTTCCTTAAGGTCGCACCATCGGCTCAAGCAACCGATAGAGCTTATCCGCATAAAAGAACAGGGCCACACACCCCGCTGCCGTGAGCATGGGCGGGATGAGGCAATAGAGTGGCGCTTCCTTGATCTGCGTCACACCTGTGCCGGGTGTGACTTGGGCGCCGGCGAGTTGGGGTGCAGCATAGTCTTTGCCATAACCAGTGAAGAAGCCGCGTCCGACCACCGGCAGTAGATAGGCCACATTCAACAGTGAACTCAGCATCAACACGGCGATCATAACCAGCTGACCGGTATCGGCCGCGCCCATCATTAGATACCACTTCGACCATGACCCGCCGAGGGGGGGGAGGCCGATGATTGATAAGGCGCCGATCAGGAAGGCCCCATAGGTGAACGGCATCACCCGGCCGAGCCCGTCCATGTCCGATATCTCGGTCTTATGGGTGGCGGTGTAGATAGCGCCGGCGCAGAAGAACAGCGTGATTTTGCCAACCGCGTGCATGGCGATATGCATTGAGCCCCCGATAACACCCATCGAAGTGGCAAGTGCAGCGCCGAGGGTCACGTAAGAGAGTTGGCTGACCGTCGAATAGGCGAGCCGTGCCTTGAGGTTATCCTTACGCAGCGCGATCAGTGATGCGGTCAGCACCGTAAACGCCGCAACCCACATCAACCATTGAGCGCCGCCGGTCTTGGCCAGAAAATCGATGCCGAAGATGTAGACAGTGACCTTCATCACTGTGAAGACGCCTGCCTTGACCACGGCGACGGCATGGAGCAGGGCGGAGACCGGCGTCGGCGCCACCATGGCGGCAGGCAGCCAGCGATGGAACGGCATCAGGGCGGCCTTGCCGATGCCAAACATGTAAAGCGCCAGCAATAGCGGCACGACACCGGCCGCCAGTTTGCCGTCGAGGATGCCGCCCTTGGTGAAATCGAGGGTGCCGGTCGCAACCCAGGTCCAGATGATGGCGACCATCTGCAATCCGATCGAGGTACCGAGCAAAAGCCCAAGGTAGACACGGCCGGAAGCTTTAGATTCCGGGGTTTGTTTGTGGGTGACCAGCGGATATGTCGAAATTGTTAGGGCTTCGTAGAAGATAAACAGGGTGAACATATTGGCGGCAAAGGCGATCCCCAGTGCCGATAAGATGGCAATGGCGAAGCACATGTAAAATCGGGTTTGGTTCTTTTCCTTATTTTCGCGCATGTAGCCGATCGAATAGATCGAATTGAGAATCCAGAGGCCCGATGCAATCAAGGCGAACATCATGCCCAAAGGCTCGATATTGAGCGCGATATCGAGACCGGGCATGACTTGTTGCAGCTTGACGTAAGGTACGGCGCCGGCGTCAAAACGCAGCAGCAATGTCACCACCACGGCAAACAGCAAGACCGCGGTGGTGAGTGTCACCCCTTCGCGCAAGTTCGGATGGCGCCCGGTGAGGGCGATCAATAGTGTCCCGGCAAGCGGGATCAGCAGGGTGAGTGTGAGTAATGTGGCGTCTGTCATCCGCCGCTCCCGATCAAGAGCTTGGCGGCGGTCGTTGCGACCCGCGTCGTGAGCCCGGCATCGATACCAAAATAGATGTTGGCACCGATGAGGACATAGGTGGGAATCAGCATGGCGAGCGGCGCTTCACTGACTTTCTCGTCACCGGGCGCATCCTCTAAATAGGCCGCTTCTATGACCCGCCAGATGTAAATCGCCGCCAATAGAGATGAGAGCACGATCAAGATAGCGATCGGCCACAGACCTTTTTCCAGCGCGGCAGATATCAGATACCATTTCGACACGAAGCCGACCGTCAGCGGCACGCCGATCAGGCTTAAGCCGCCACCGACAAAGGCGGCCATGGTCCAGGGCATTTGCTTGCCGAGTCCACGCACCGAATCGATCGACGCAATTCCCTTGCGATAGACGATGGCGCCAACTGCCATGAATAAAGCGCCCTTCATCAGTGCATGGTTGAAAACATGCAGCATGGTTGCCGCCAACCCAGTGACCGTGGCGAAACTGAGCCCCAGCACCATATAGCCGAGCTGGGCGACCGACGAATAGGCAAGCATGCGTTTGATGTCGACCTGGAAGATCGCGACCGTTGAGGCGGCAAACATGGCGGCAATGGCGAGGGGCATCAACAACCAGGTGAGCGTGAGATTCAATACCTCGTATCCAGTGCCGAACACAGTAAAGAGGAATCGGATAAACAGGTAGATCGCTGCCTTGGTTGCGGTCGCGGCCAGGAAGACGGTCACCGCCGAAGGGGCGAAGGCATAAGCATTAGGCAACCAAAGATGCAGGGGGAACAGCGCCAGCTTGAGGCCGAGCCCGGTGAAGATGAAAGCAAAGCCCACCAACACCGTCCTGTTATGGGCGAGGGGCGGCAGCCGCTGGGCAAGGTCCGCCATGTTGAGGGTGCCGGTCATCATATAGAGCAGCCCGACACCGATCACGAAGAAGGTGGCGCCGATGGTCCCCATCACCAGATAGTTGTAGGCCGCGGTCAGCGCGCGCCGGTCCTTAGTGGCGCCGAGCGCCACCAGGACATAGGTCGACAGCGATGATATTTCCAAGAAGACGAAAGCGTTGAACGCATCGCCGGTGATCACCACGCCCAACAGGCCGGTGAAGCAAAGCAGGTAAGCTGTGTAAAACAGGGACTGGTTATGGGGTTCGATCTCAGCCGCGATGCTCACACGCGCATAGGGCAGTACGACCGTCCCGATGCCAGAGATGATCAACAGGACGAAGGCATTGACCGCATCAACCCGGTATTCAATGCCCCAAGGGGCGGCCCAGTTACCCAGCATGTAGGAGATGGGGCCGGCGTCCAGTACAAGCCCCAAAAGCGTAATCGAGATGGCGAAGCTAATGGCGCAAACGATGAAGGCGAGATACCAGGCAAGGCTTGCACGTCGGCAAAATGCACTTAAGGGGGCAGCGATCAGCGGCACAACGATCTGCAATATGGGCAGATGGTGAGCGATCACGGCTTATTCCCTTCGGACGGGTTTACTAGATTGGCCCCAAATTCATCCGCGTCATCGGCCTTCTGGATCTCGTCTTCCTCGATCGTGCCGTAGGCGTATTTGATGCGCACCACCAGCGCCAGGCCGAGCGCCGTGGTCGCAACGCCGACCACAATGGCGGTCAGGATCAGCACATGGGGCAGGGGATTGGAAAACACCTCCGGCTTACCGGTCAAGATTGGCGCGGTGCCGCCCGCAACCTTGCCCATGGATATATAGAGAAGGAACACGGAGGTCTGAAAGATGTTGAGTCCGACAATTTTTTTTACAAGATTGCCGCGCGACACGACGATGTAGAGGCCGATCATCATCAATACGATGACCACCCAATAATTGAACAGGCCCATGATATCACCGAGGTTCATCACCATTCCTCGTCGCTGATCAGTGGGTTCTGGCCGGCGAAGGCGTAATAGGTGGAGACCATCACGGCAGATACGGTCATGCCGACGCCAAATTCGACAAGCAAGATACCGAGGTGTTGACCTGCCTGGGCGGTGGCGCCCAGCACCGAATAATCGAGGTAATTATTACCGAACAGAAAGCTGATTAGGCCGGTGCCGCCGTAAATTAGTACACCTGTTGCCAGCAGCAGCCTGACGACCCGGCCGGGCAGTGCCCGTCGTGCGGTTTCCAGCCCGAAGACAAGGGCATAGATAATGAAGGCGCTGGCGAAAATGACACCGGCCTGGAATCCGCCGCCCGGACCGTAATCCCCGTGAAACTGCACATAGAGGGCAAACAGCAATATCGGGCTAATCAGTACTTTGGTCACGACCCGCAGGACAAGGTGATGGTCCATGGCGGTGATCTTGGCGCTGCCGGTCTCGCGAATGGTCCCT
>JBLHLO010000118.1:0-6768 GCA_047621105.1 Alphaproteobacteria bacterium | reverse complement strand
CTTACACAGCCTTCTGCGAAAAGCTCCGGGTTGACAAAGAAACCGGCGAAAAACGTTTCTGCATCGTCCAAGCGGAAGATGAACTCTCATCGGCGGGCGTCGTTCTGGGCGCCGGCTGGAGTGGATCGCGCGCCTTTACCACGACCTCTGGGCCCGGCATTTCTCTGATGGGTGAATTGGTGGGGCTCGGCTATTACGCCGAAATTCCGATGGTGTTGTTCGATATCCAACGGGTTGGCCCCTCTACCGGCATGCCGACCCGTACCCAACAGGGCGACCTTCAAATTTGCGCCTATGCCTCACACGGCGATACAAAGCATGTCTGCCTGTATCCTGCCGACCCGCGTGAATGCTTCGAAATGGCCGTCAACGCCTTCGACCTTGCAGAACGGCTACAGACACCAGTATTTGTCGTGTCCGACCTTGATGTCGGCATGAACGACTGGATGGTGCCGGATCTGACCTGGGATGAATCATATACCCCTGACCGTGGCAAAGTGCTGTCGGATGAAGAGCTTGAAAAAATCACCTCATTCCACCGCTATCTTGACGTGGACGGTGACGGCATTCCCTATCGAACGTTGCCTGGCTGCCACCCCAAGGGGGTCTATTTCAACCGCGGGGCCGGTCACAATAAGTTGGGTGGACGCACGGAGCTCAGCGACGAATACCAGGACGTCATGGATCGCCTGCTGATCAAATGGGCGACCGCCGCAACCTTGGTCCCCAAGCCTGTGGAAATAAGTACCAAGTCCGGCGCACCCTGGGGCATTCTGACGGTTGGCAGCTGTGATGGCGCCTGCCGGGAAGCACTAGAGCATCTATCTGAACAAGGTATTTCCGTTGATTACATGCGCGTCAAAGCCTTCCCCTTCACGACCGAGGTTAAAGACTTCCTCGCTTCCCATGAACGCATCTTTGTCGTCGAACAGAACCGCGATGCGCAATTGCGCGGGATGTTGGTCAATGAGACCGACGTCGAAAAAGCCAAGCTGACGTCGGTCCTGCATTACGGCGGCATGCCGATGGATTACCACCCGGTGCTCGAAGCTATCGGAGAAGCAGTTGCCAAGGAGGCCGCGGCATGAGTTACATCCGCAAACCCAACATTACCTATAAGGGACGGTCAGAGAACGCGCTCGGCCTGACCGAAGCCTCCTACGAAGGGGCTATGTCGACGCTCTGCGCCGGCTGCGGTCACGATTCGATCACTGCAGCGATGACCCGCGCTTTCTTCGAAATGTCCATTCCGCCCAACGGCGCGGTAAAAATATCCGGTATTGGCTGTTCATCTAAAACCACTGCTTATTTCTTGGGCCAGTCCCACGGCAATAATACGGTTCATGGCCGCATGCCCTCGATCACGACGGGGGCTTCTGCCGCGAACAGGGGACTTCATTACGTCGGCATTTCCGGGGACGGCGATACGCTGTCCATCGGGCTTGGCCAGTTTGCCCACGCCATCCGCCGCAATGTTAATATGCTCTATGTGATCGAAAACAATGGGGTGTATGGCCTGACCAAAGGCCAGTTCTCGGCCTCAGCCGCCTTTGGTGCCAAGACCAAGAAAGGCGACGTCAACCCCAACCCACCGATCGATCCCATCAAATTGGGGCTGGCACTTGGAGCTTCATTCATCGCTCGTTCCTTTTCCGGCGATAAAAATCATCTGGTGCCGCTGATTAAAGCCGGGCTCAAACACAATGGATTTGCGCTGATCGACGTGCTTTCGCCTTGTGTCACGTTCAATGACCATGAAGATTCGACCATGAGCTACAAATACGCTTATGCCCATAGGCACACCGCCGCCGACCTGATCATGGATAAGGAAGAAATCACTGCTGACTACGCTGAAGGCTCAGTTATACCGATTACCCTTCACGATGGAAGCGAGATTTATCTTAAGAAAACCGATCCCGATTATGATCCGACCGACCGGGCGCGAGCCTTCGATTACATCATGCGCCACCAGGAAAAGGGCGAAATCGTCACCGGACTTCTGTATATCGACGAAGGCCGTAACGATATGCATGGGGCGAATAAAACGGTGGCCGAACCGCTCACAACTTATCCCTATGAGCGGCTCTGCCCGGGCTCAGATACCCTCGCCCAGATTCAAAAGCGCTACCGCTAAACTTTGCATGCCTAGATAAGGAACCGGCTACCAGCGGCCGATATCCCTACTGAGAAACATGTCTGGCTGCATTCCCGCAGCCGCAATAGCGGCGGCAATTTCACCATCCGCAATCACCAATTGCCCAGCGTCGTAGAGTAACTGCCCTGCGACGTCGAGGGTCTGTCCGAACACGGCAACATTGGTAGTTTCGTGGCTGCGCCCCAAGTGGAAGTGCAAAATATCCGGACTGCAATGGCTATAAGAAAACCATTGCCGTGCATTCTGACCACGCGAGATAGGGACCCGGGTCCGGGGGTGCACGCCCGCATGCCATGAATCGATATGCCCATCGCTGGCTGTGACAGTAGCCCGCATTTGGCCTGCTACATCACCGCCCTGAACATCCCGGACCCGCCCATCTGCTAATCTAATCACCAGCGGTGCATCGCTTGCCGCCATATCAACACCATCTAAATATTCGCAGACGATCACCCCATCGAGCGCACCGCAGGATCGGGGGGCATGCACACCGCCTGGAAAATTACGCCGAGCCCGGCCGTCATCTGTATCGACGAAGAACGCATCGCCGACCGCCCCTCCCGCTGCACCGAATGTCCCCGCAACATCTGTACCAGCGGGTGTCGTCACCCGCCAATTTTGTCCCGGCGCCATCAATCCATCGAGCCGCGATGCAATCACGCGCTGCAAGCCATAGGGAAACCGTGCCCAATCGGAGCCGAGTAAATCTGCCGTCCGCGCCCGGTTTGGCACCCGGACCCGGGTTTCGCTGCCGAAATGGGCGACTAATGCCTCACGCTTGAGGGATGGGTAATGAGAAATCAAAACATCCGCACCGCGGTAAGCAGCCAAGACGTCAGGGGGAATGGCATCGCGCGTATCCTTGGGGATTGGCGGTGCCCAGACGATGCTGACTTCCGCCCCTGCCCCCACACCAGTAGCAGCAATGGCATCGACCACTTCTTGCTCAACCGCGCCTGTCTCGTTCACCACATAAAGGGATTGCCCCGCCTGCACACCCCCACAATCGAGCACGCAATTGGCTGCCCCTTGGGCGAGATCATCGGATATCGTGACGCTGCTCATGCCTACTTCACACCGCCGTCCCAGACATCCACGTCCACTTCCCATCCCTTGCTTTGCGATAGGTCGAACTTGTTGCCTTCCGGATCGAACAGCCGGTATTCCGCAAAGGGCCGATCATCAGGGCGTGTCGCCACATGGATCTCCTTCGATAAGGTTTCCAGCTTGTGCTCAATATCATCCACCAAAAAGCCGAAATGATTGATGCCAAAGCGCGCTTCATGACCAGCGTTGTCGTTGTAGAACGGATGAATGGCGAGATTGGTGACGCCATCGCCCGCAAACCGGTTGAGACGCCCCCGCCGACGGAAATCGAAGCTGGTCTTGACCTCACGGAAGCCACCGATAGCCGCATAGAAATCGAGGATATGCTGAGGCACTAATGCATTAAGGGCCATATGGGCGATGCGCGGCGTGCGCTTCTTCCGTTCTCCCACGCCAAAGTTACCTTCGGACAGCGTAACCGGATTAGTTTCAGGATCAAAGATACGCATGTCGCCGAAATGAACGCCGCCTGATTCCGGCAAGATCACATTACCCGGTGCAATCTTCTGATACCGCTCAAGCGCGGCAGCCATACTCGACACCTGAAGGCCGACATGATGTAGGCCCGTATCATTGTGCAATTCCATCAGCTCATTGCGACGTTTAAAGAAAGTCAGGTTGTAAAACCCATCGCTGAGCGATACGTCACCTTGATTGGAACGGCCCAATTCGTCGAGCGCAAAATGACGGCCATAGAAATCGGCGAGGGCACCAGGGTCATCACTGAGAAAGGCGAGATAGCGAATACATCCATTCTGCATGCTTTATTCCCCCCGACGTTTTTTTGCTTATTTGAGTGAAAGAATAGCCCAATTCCCACCCCCCTTTCATCCACCGATCACCCCCGGAAACCCTTGAAACACAGGCCAATCCTGGCAACCTGCGCAACACGCATCAGAATCTGTCTATTTTACAGCGAACTCTTTCATAGCATCCTTGTTGGGTGTGAAACCAAACCCGGGGTTTTGGGTCAAGGGCATCCAGCCATCTTCGATTTTCGGCAAACCGTCGAATAGCGTTTCGTAAGCGCCGGTCGCACTGGTTTGATATTCCAGCTTGCCGCCATTAGCGACCCCGGCCTGAAGATGGGCATTATGGAACGGACAACTGCCGCCGCCACTGGCGATTGGCACGTTGAACGCACTCGCCAACGCCGCTGCCTTCACCCCCTGCGTGATGCCGCCGATGATTGCAACATTGGGCTGAATCATATCAACCGATTGGTTCATCAACATATCGCGAAACCTGTATAATTGGCCTTCATTCTGGCCGGCAGAAAGGGGGATTGAAGTCATGCGGCGTAGCTCGGCCATTAATCTGATATCGTTTTGCAACACCGGTTCTTCGTACCAGGTAATGCCATAGGGTTCGGCGCGCCGCGACAGTGTAACCGCATGCGGCAGATCGAAACGGGCGGCTCCGTCGATCGCAATGCCGTAATCTGGCCCCAGCGCTTCGCGCAACGCCGTAATCCGTTCGATATCCTCTTCGATAATCCGTTCAAGGGATTTTTCGCGGCTACGCTGGTCGAGACCAGGCCGGCCGACCTGAATCTTAATCGTCTTGAAGCCAAGCGCCTTGAGGCGAGACGCCATCTCGATGATTTGTTCAGGTGCAAGCGAGGGAATGCCCAAGGTGGCATAGACCTGCACGCGATCATAGCTCGCGCCGAGCAATTGCCAGACAGGTACGCCAAGCACCTGGCCCTTGATATCCCATAATGCCTGATCGACCGCGCTGGTTGCGTTGGCACCGTAACCGGTTTGTCCCGAAGAGGTCATAGCCCACCACAACGCACTCCAGGCACGTTCAGTTGCTAACGCCGGCATCCCGATGATGGCAGGGCCTGCCACGCTCTTGACCGCCTGGGCGACAACCGAACCATCGGCAAGATTAGTCAGCCCATGACCGATGAATCCGGTATCAGTTTCGACCTCGACGATACACATGGCCGAGATGCGGCTACGGTCTACACCGAGCCACGACATAGTGCTTTGAACGCGCAGCGGTGTGGCTGTAACACGTTGGATAATATGCTTCATATGCTCCCCATTTACGCCGCAGCCCTTGTTGGGCCGTTCTACACAGACCAAGCGTACCAGATAGTGTCATATTGCCCGACATGGACTTATGAACAGGTTCCGTGATACCTTTTTAAAAAGAGGTTCTTGAAGTTATAAGTTCCCAATTCAATGAAAATAGAACGCATTCAGGGATAATCGGGAGACATATAATGCACAATCTCACTTCAATACGCGCACTCGCCGTCACCGCAACTGTTGCAGCCGCGCTAGCAGCATCACCGGCTTCGGCCGATGTGTCCTTAAAGGGCAAAAAAGTTCAACTGGTCGTCGCATCCGGCGCCGGTGGTGGCACCGACCGCATCGGTCGTCTCGTCGCTCAGTACATGGAAAAATATCTGCCCGGCAACCCCACCATCGTGGTCAAAAACATGGGAACTGGGGGCGGCAAGATTCGCGCTGCAAATTACCTAATGAATAAGGTTAAATCTGATGGGCGGACCTTCATGCAGTCCGACAACACGGTCCTTCAGCCCAGCACGCTGAGACGCAAGTCGGCCCGTTATGACCCCCGGAAGTTCCATTTCATCGGCGCGCTCAACCGTGGCGGCTCGGTCCTGTTCATACGTAAGGACGCTAGAAAGCGACTAACAGATAAATCGGCTAAGCCGGTGATCGTCGCCGCCATCAGCGGCACCCGATCCTGGCAGGCCATGCCCATGTGGGGGGCCGAGTTCTTTGGCTGGAATGTACGCTGGATACCCGGGTACCGCGGCTCGGGATCGATGATCAAGGCCATCCGCCAGAGTGAAATCGATGCGTTTGCCACCAACAATGCCTACATCATCGATGAACTGGTGAAGGATGGTGTTGTCGAACTCCTGGTTCAGGACGGCCAGCAGATGGACGGCAAACTGGTGCGGCGCCCGACTTACAGCAGTGTGGCCACCATGACCGAAATGCTAAAAAAGAAGGGAATCCCAAAGCTTGCCTGGCAGGGTTTTACCTCCATGACGACCCCATCGGCGGTGGACAAGTGGATGGCCATGTCCCCCGGGACACCCAAAGACTACGTGGAGGCCTACCGCAAGGCCTACAAGGCTTCAGTCAACGACCCGGCATTCCTCAAAGTCGCCCGCAAACAGTTCAGCAAGGAAATCTTTTATATTTCGGGCACAGCTGTTGCCGCGATGGTCGGGGAAATTCATAGCGCGCCGCCAGCCGCGGTTGATTATGCCGAGGGCCTGAAGACGAAATATGGTCTCGCAGCCTTTAAGAAAAAGAAGAAAAAGAAAAAGAAGAAAAAGGAAAAGGAAAACTAAGACCCCTTAACACCATTCGTCCTGATACCCGGCGGGCCATAGTGCCCGCCGGAATTTTCATGTGAGTGCGATGATCGACTCTCTTTTCATAGCGGTAAAGGAAATCAGTCAACCATGGCCGATGTTCCTTATGTTGGCGGGAATTTTGGGCTCGTCCGTTTTC
>JBLHLO010000117.1:0-6837 GCA_047621105.1 Alphaproteobacteria bacterium | reverse complement strand
GGAGATGTGCGATGAGCGGCATGTTGGGGCGTTTGTTTGGACGGGTGCCGGAAGCGGATGGTGATTTAGATTATGATCGGGCCCGGGAGATAGCCCGTCATCCCGATGCGGGCGTGCGTCGGCGGTTGGCGAAGCGCGCCGATGTTCGGCCTGAGCTTCTCTATTATCTTTCTGATGATCCGGCGCCGGAAGTGCGCCGTGAGATCGCTGCCAACGAGGCGACCCCGCCCCATGCCTATAAGGGTTTGGCGCAGGATGCGGATGAAGACGTGCGATGTGACCTTGCGCTTAAAATTGCACGTCTTACGCCTGGTCTGACCAATGGCGAACGCGACAAAATTCACGAATTGACACTCGAAGCGCTTGAGATTCTAGCCTGCGATGAAATGGTCCGTGTCCGGCAGGTGATTGCCGAAACCTTAAAAAATGTTGCCAACGTCCCACGCCACATCATTCAGCGCCTGGCCCGAGATAGTGTGTTGGCGGTGGCGGCCCCGGTACTCAAATTTTCGCCATTATTGACCGACGATGATTTGATCGAAATTATCGAAAGTTCGGCCGTGGTTGGTGCGCTGTCGGCAATTTCCCGACGCGGCGGTATTTCAGAAACAGTGTCCGATGCCATTGCCGACAGCAACGATCAAGATGCTGTGGCGGCGCTTCTTGCCAATTCATCGGCTCAGATTCGTGAAGAAACCTTGGATCAGTTAGTGGATGGTGCCCGTCGTGTCGAACGCTGGCAAATGCCCATTGCTTTGCGTCCACGCTTGCCGCTCAAGGCGGCACGTAAGCTCGCCGGGTTTGTTGCCGACGCGGTTCTGGGTGCGCTTATGCGCCGTGACGATTTAGACGAGGAGACGACCGCCCTGGTGAGTAAAACCGTCCATCAGTGCATGCGTGAAGGCCTCGCTGGTGATGGGCGAGATAGGGATGGCGACTTAGGCACGCGCCCAGATCAACCAAAAGCGGATAAACCCAAGCGCGTCGCCGACGAGGTTCGGAGCCTGCATAAGGAAGGCAAGCTCGATGACGCTCGGATTGACGCTGAGCTGACCAGTGGCAATCGGGCCTTTGTCACCCATGCGCTGGCCATCAAGTCAGGATTGATGTCATCGGTAATTGGGCGCATCGCAGCTGCACGCAGCGCCAAAGGGGTGACGGCATTGGCCTGGAAAGCCGGTTTCCCGATGCGTTTTTCTATCAAGCTTCAGGCCCGTTTCGGCAATGTCCCGCCGGGCGAAATCTTACAAGCCAGGGATGGCTTTGATTTTCCGATGTCTGAAGAGGATATGAACTGGCAGCTTGATTTTTACGCGAGCTGAATAGGCCCTATGGCGTCGTTCAGCTGCCGCGGATCAGGGTGCCGACGCCGGCATCGGTGAAAATTTCCAAAAGCAGCGCATGGGGGACCGTGCCATCGATGATCACGGCGGCATCGACATCATTATCCACCGCTTGGAGGCAGGTTTCTACTTTCGGAATCATGCCGCTGTGGATTGTGCCATCCTTGATCAGGCGCCGCACATCTGATGCGGTCATTTCCTTGATGACGTTACCGTCCTTATCCATGACGCCAGGCACATCCGTCAGCAATAGAAGACGCGTGGCCCCGACGGCAATGGCGATGGCGCCGGCAGCGGTGTCGGCATTGATGTTGAAGGTCTCGCCTTTGGGTCCGACGCCGATCGGCGCGATCACCGGGATAATGTCGGATTCTTCGAAGCTTTCAAGGAGATGCGGATTGATCTGCGTCGGTTCGCCAACGAAGCCAAGATCGAGGATTTTTTCGATATTGCTGTCGGTCACGCGTTTGGTGCGACGCAGTTTTTCGGCACGAATCAGGCCGCCATCCTTGCCCGATAGGCCAATGGCATTGCCGCCAACTTCATTGATCATGGTGACAATTTGTTTGTTGATGGAGCCCGAAAGCACCATTTCGACGATTTCCACCGTTTCGCGGTCGGTGACGCGCAACCCATCGATGAATGAGCTTTTGATCTTGAGCCGTTCCAGCATGGCGCCGATCTGCGGGCCGCCGCCATGGACCACCACGGGATTGATACCGACCTGTTTGATCAGGGTGATATCGGAGGCGAACGCACGCGCCAAATCAGGATCGCCCATGGCGTGCCCGCCATATTTGACGACGAAGGTTTCATCCGCGTACTGCTTCATATAGGGCAGCGCTTCGGACAGCGTGCGCGCTTTTTCGAGCCAGCTCGGGTGCGGCGCGTGGGTCTTCTCTTTTTTGTCTATCTTATCAGTCATGGCGCGCGGACTTTAGCCCAATTGCTCAGGCAGGGCTAGCATGGCAAGGGCGGCGCGAAGTTCCTCTATGCCGGCGCCGGTATGGGCCGAAGTGAGAAGCACTTCCGGGTGGGCTGCCGACTGGGTCTTGATTTCTTCTGTAATGCGGGCGGCAACCGCCGTGGCAGCATCATCGCCCTTGCCTGCTTTGTCGGCTTTGGTCAGGACGACCTGGTAGCTTACCGCGCTGTTGTCGAGGCCGGTCATCACGTCGCGGTCGGCGGGGCCGATGCCCCGGCGGGTATCGACCAACACCAATACCCGGCGCAGGTTTGCCCGGCCCTTGAGGTAAAGATCGATCAGCCGCCCCCAAGACTGCACCGCACCTTTGCCGGCGCGGGCATAGCCATAGCCGGGGAGGTCCACGAGCACCAGCTGGTGGCCGAGATCGAAGAAGTTGACCTGTTGTGTGCGCCCCGGCGTTGAAGACGTGCGTGCCAGCGTCCTGCGTCCGGTCAGGGCATTAATCAGGCTCGACTTGCCGACGTTGGAACGGCCTGCGAAGGCCACTTCGGTCTGGATCGGTGATGGCAAGCTTTCGATGTTGGCGGCGCCGGCGATGAACTCGCATGATCCGGCGAAGAGCTTGCGACCTGCCTCCAGCGCTTCCGCATCGAAGGCGCCGTCGGGGTCCACATCATCGGGTCGTTCATTCACTGTCTTCAGGTGCGCCCCGCGCGGGCGGCCACCTTCTCCATTCGTTTCATGATGAAGTACTGCTGGCTGATAGATAGGAAGTTATTCCAGGTCCAATAGATCACCAACCCAGCCGGGAACGGCGCCATGATGAAGGTGAAGAAAATCGGCATCAGCATGAAGATGCGGGCTTGCACGGGGTCGGGCGGCGGCGGGTTCAACTTCATTTGCAGAAACATCAGCAGGCCCATGGCGATTGGCCAAGCACCGATGGAAATAAAGGCGGGGACGAAACTCGGTACCGCGAAGGGCAGAAGCCCAAAGAGGTTGATGAATGTTGTCGGGTCGGGTGCCGATAAGTCGTGAATCCATCCGTAAAAGGGCGCATGGCGCATTTCAATGGAAACGAACAAAACTTTATAGAGTGCAAAAAACACGGGGATCTGGATCAGCACCGGAAGACATGATGAGGCCGGATTGACCTTTTCGCGTTTATACAGCTGCATCACTTCCTGGTTCATGCGCTGCTTGTCGTTGCTGTATTTTTCCTTGAGTTCCACCATCTTGGGTTGGAGCTTTTTCATCTGGGCCATGGATTTATACGATTTATTGGCCAGCGGGAAGAACAGCAGTTTGACCAGCACCGTCACGGCCAAGATCGAAAGCCCAAAATTTCCGAGGAAGTTCGAGAGATAATCCAGCAGATAGAAGAACGGCTTGGTCAGGAAGTAGAACCAGCCGAAATCCACTGCCAGATCGAAATTGGCGATGTTGAGTGACTTGGAATAGGCGTCGAGCTTGCGCACTTCCTTGGCACCGGAAAACAGGTGGCTCCGTGTTTCGGTTGCGCTGCCGGGGGGGATGGCACGGGCATGGCCGGCAAAATCCACCTGATATTTATTCTGGCGTGCGGCCTGCCAATGAAGGAAACGTGCCTCAACCTTGACGTCCCGGGCAGGGATCAGGGCGGCCAGCCAGTATTTGTCGGTAATACCGATCCAGCCTCCGGTAGCGGTTTTTTTGATCTGGCGGCTTTCGGCAAGATCGTCGTATTTCACTTCTTCCAAGGCGCCATCGAAAACGCCGAGCGGCCCTTCGTGGAGAATGTAAAAGCCCGTCGTCTTAGGCGTGCCCGTGCGGTTGAGGAAGGCATAAGGCGTTAACGTCACTGCCTTGGGGCTGTTGTTTTCAACGCGTTGTGTGACGGTGAACATGAAATCATCATCAACCGCGATATTGCGGATGAATTTGAGCCCAGCCCCGTTGTTCCAGGTGAGTGTCACCTGCCGGCCCGGCGTCAATGAGCCGCCCTGGTTGGTCCATAGAGAGTCTGGTCCCGGCACCTTCAACTGCGGGTCCGAAGAAATCCAACCGTAATTTGCATAATAAGCGCCGGGGCCGCCTGCGGGGGCCAGCAAACGGATATTACTGCTGCCGGGATCAATGGTTTCGCGGTAGCCCTTCAGCACCACGTCGTCGATGGCTGCCCCCTTGAGGCTGATGGAGCCGCTCAAGCTCTTGGACGCGAGCGTGACGCGGGGGCCGGAGATCGTCACCTTATTGCCCGCGGGCGCGCTGACGGGGCCAGGCGTGCCGGGCACGGGGACGCCTGGGATCGCGGGGCCACTCGGGGGCATGACTTCGGGGCCAGTGGAGGCCGGTGGCGTAGCTATTTTGCCGGGTGCAGGTGCATTGGCGGGGCGCGGCAAATTGCCGCCCGGTACCGTCATTTGTGCGTTTTCTTTGAGCGCCTTTTGGGTCTGATCGAGCTTCGGTTTTTCGTAGAAGTATTGGAAGCTGACCATGATGAGGACCGATGCCACGATGGCCATGATCAGATTTTTTTGGTCGTTCATGGATGCTCCCGACGTAAACAAATGGACTTAAGGCTGGGCCAATGTTCAGGGATTGGATCGTGTCCACATGGTCCCCAAGGATTACAACGCGCGAGCCGGCATGCCGCTAGCCAGGCACCCTTAAGGGCACCGAACCGGCGTATGGATTGAAGGGCGTATTCCGAACAGCTCGGCTCAAACCGGCACGTAGCGGGGAACAGCGGCTTGATGATCAGCCGGTAAAACCAGATCAGCCCATAGGCAAAGGTGCGACCGACAAAGCTCACAATGGCCCCAATGGCCCCGACGACGATGACGGCAGCGTCTATCGCTATATGTTTGACCATGAAATTCATAATAATACCTGCCCTGTGCCGCCCGTAGGCACAGCCGCATCTTGATATAGTTCAAGCCGTTTGAGCGCCGCAATGAGATCGCGGCAGAGCGCATCATAAGGCCTATCGGCAGTGCCCGCACGACCGATCAGCACATAATCGAAGCCGGGGGCAGCATGGGTCGGCATGATCTCCGCCACGGCAGCCTTAAGGCGTCGGCGTACCCGGTTGCGGACGACGGCATTGCCAATTCGTTTTGTGGCGGTGAAGCCGATGCGGACCAATCCTTTGTCACCATCCCGCCAGGGGGCGGCCTGTAACACGAGGCCGGGGCGGGCGGTCTTGCGACCGGCTCCGGCTACGCGTAAGAAGTCACGGCGCCGCTGTAGGCGGATGGGCGCGCTGGTCATGGATCAGGGATGGCGCTCAGGCCGAAAGGCGCTTGCGACCCTTCTTGCGGCGGCTCGCGATAACCTTGCGGCCACCCACGGTCGCCATGCGCGCACGAAAACCATGGCGGCGCTTGCGGACAAGCTTTGAGGGCTGATAAGTGCGTTTCACGTCGCGCTCCGTCGGAAGGCATAGTTGAATTGAGGCCCGCTGTATAAGGGCTTGGCAGCCGGAAGTCAATCGTCAGCGACAAGCTTAGGGGCGGGTTGGGCCAGTATTGGATCGGGACCCCGGTAATCCCATCCCGAAATCCCGAAAACTAGGGGTATCTGGGGCCTGGGGCCCCTGGGGGCGGGGGTTGGTGCCCGGAGTCTTCACCGACAGGTGATTGGGCTTGATTGGACCGGCATGGGGGCTCTGGGACAGAGTGTGGCCCAAAGCCGGGTCGGGTCCGGGCGGTGGGTGCCAAACGACCCTATGGGGAGCGACTATTAAGTTGGCATGGTGCACTTTACGGATCATACGGTTTGGCTAAAGTCAGGCCTTCATAGAAAATCTCAAAGGGAGGAAATAATCAGATGGCTGAACCTGACGCACCAAAGGCGAGCGGTAAGCCTGGTTTTGCGCGTTTCTTACCCCTTATCCTTATCTTGGGCGCGTTAGCAGCTTCCTTCCTGTTGGGCTTTGATAAATATCTCTCATTCGACAGCCTTAAGGAGCACCGTGCGACGCTTTCGGCTTTCGTCAATGAGAATACGGCCCTGGCCGGCCTCGGTTTTATCACCCTCTACGCGGTGGTCACTGCGGTCAGCCTGCCGGGCGGGGCGGTCCTCACGCTGACGGCGGGCTTTCTGTTCGGCACCGTAACCGGCAGCATTTATGTGATCATCGGCGCGACCTTGGGAGCGACAGGCCTATTTTTGGCGGCGCGGACGGCCATCGGGGATAGCTTGCGGGCCCGTGCCGGTCCGGCTGTGCGGCGCATGGAACAAGGGTTCCATGAAAATGCCATGAGCTATTTATTATTCTTGCGACTGATCCCGCTGTTCCCCTTCTGGCTCGTCAATCTGGTGCCTGCTTTTCTCGGTGTTCCGTTACGCACCTATGTGATTGGTACCTTCTTTGGGATCATGCCGGGGAGCATTGTCTACGCTTCGGTTGGTAATGGGCTCGGTGCGGTGTTCGACGCCGGCCGCGCGCCCGATCTCGGCATCATATTTAAGCCGGAAATACTGTTTCCGATCCTTGGGCTCGCGGTCTTATCGCTGGTGCCGATCATTTATAAGCGGATCAAGGGCAAGGGTGCTGCTGGCGCCAACCCAAGTTCATCTTGA
>JBLHLO010000116.1:0-7021 GCA_047621105.1 Alphaproteobacteria bacterium | reverse complement strand
ATCGGCTATCGGCCATCTTCTAGGGGCCGCTGGTAGCGTTGAAGCGATCTTCTCGATACTGGCAATCCGCGACAGCGTGCTCCCCCCGACGCTTAATCTGGAAAATCCGTCGGAAGGCTGCGACATCGATCTGGTGCCGCTCCAGGCGAAGGAGCGCAAGATCAAGGCAGCGCTTTCCAATTCCTTCGGTTTTGGTGGGACCAACGCGTCCCTTGTTTTCGCCCCGGTCAACTGAGGCTCATGACGATCGCCCTACGCTGGCTTGCCCTTGTGGCGGGCGGCTTGGCGGCAATTGCCGTCCTAGTTCTTGGCCTTTTATTCCATGCTTTCGATAAGCCAGGCGCCCTGGCAGGGCCCGCCATCGTCGTTGTGCCCAAGGGGGCCGGTGTTTCGACGATTGCCCGATTGTTGGCGCGCAACGGAATCATTCGCGATGCGTTGGTGTTTGAAGCAGGGGTGTTGATCACCGGCAATACCGCAGCCATGCGCGCCGGCGAATATGAATTTCCCGGCCATGCCAGCGCCCGTGAGGTCATGGATATCTTACGTTCGGGTAAGACTTTGCTGCGCCGCCTTACGGTGCCGGAAGGGATGACCACGGCCCAGGTTATGGGGCTCGTGATGGCGGCTTATGGGCTCGGCGGCGATCCTGGATCAATCCCGGACGAAGGTACGCTGTTGCCAGATACCTATCATTACTCCTATGGTGATCAACGCCGCGACATGATCGGGCGCATGACCCGCGCGATGAGCGAAATGGTGAAGCTTTTATGGCGCGCCCGCGCGCCGAAGTTGCCGCTGACTTCCCCCCATGAGGCGTTGGTGTTGGCATCAATTGTCGAGAAGGAAACCGGCAAGCCCGATGAGCGGGCGCTTATTGCAGGGGTGTTTCACAATCGCTTGAAGCGCAACATGATATTGCAGTCCGATCCGACCGTTGCCTATGGCGTGGCCATGGCCGAGGGCATTTCAGATCGGGTGTTGGGTCGGGCGCTAACGCGGGCTGATTTAGACCGGCCCGGTCCTTACAACACTTATCGTAATCGTGGGCTGCCGCTCGGCGCCATTGCCAATCCCGGCCGGGCAGCGCTTGAAGCCGTGCTGCATCCGGCATCGACTGACGCCTTATATTTTGTTGCCGATGGTTCGGGCGGGCATGTCTTTGCAAAGGCTTTAGACGCGCATAATCGAAATGTGCGCCGTTGGCGCCGATTGCGGGACGGTGCTCAGCGTGATCCCCCGAGGAATGTGGCTCCCACTTCTGCACCCTAAAGTTAACATATGCAGACTGAGTGGTTAGCGTTCGGCCGCGGGTTTTTCCGGCATCCGTGCCACCAATGGATCGGTGAGGCCCACCGGCAGGGCGCTCATGAGCCATACCAACGCCCATAGACGCCAGGGGAAGCTGATCCGTGCACGATCATGGGCCAGACCTTTGCGGATGATGTGTGCCGCGCGTTCTGCCGTCATCATGAACGGCATCGGGTAGGGATTGATGTCGGTCATGGGCGATTGAACAAAACCGGGGCAGATGACCGAAACACGGATTCCGTGGCGTGCGTAAAGTCCACGCATGCCTTCGCCCAGCGAACGTACGGCAGCTTTGCTTGAACAATAGGCGGGCGCCCCAGGCAGGCCACGAAATCCGGCCAGTGAACTCATCAGGGCGATTTGTCCCCGTGGAGATGTGCCGTCACGGGGAATTTTCTGCATTTCATTGAGCGCCGGAAATACCGTATTGACGACGCCCCCGATGTTGACGCTGAAGATACGTCCTACTTGTTCCTGGGATTCACTCGGCACAGCCGAGTCGCCAGCGATATCTTTGCTGCCGGTGCCGCCGGAAATGCCGGCATTGGCAATCACCAGTTCAATCGGCCCCGCTGCAAAGGCGTCGCCGATCCAGGTTTTCATGGCGGTGCGGTCAGTAACGTCGAGAAGGTGGGCCTCAACGGTGGCGCCGGATTCACGACACGATTGGGCCACGGTTTCAAGACGGGCTTGGTCACGACCGGTAAGGATCAACCTTACGCCATCGGCGGCATAGGCACGTGCCAGTGCCGCGCCGATACCAGATGAGGCGCCAGTGATCAGGAGGCTTCGGGGATTACGGATGTCCATAGCATTAAGCTAGCGTGTGGGGCTGGGGGGTGCCAGCCTGGTGGTGCAATCACGGGTGGCTTGTGACCCAGCGTTTCCACAGGATATAGTGGCTCACGTTTCGAGCAACACAAGATCAAAGGCTGCGGACCGCGCAGTAGGAGATGCCGTGAGTATTACCAGCATGACCGGTTTCGCGCGTGAGGATGGTGAATTTGGCGCCGTCGCTTGGCGCTGGGAAGTCCGCAGCGTCAACAACCGGGGCCTCGATATGCGGGTGCGTACACCGCCCGGGATGGAAGCTTTTGAGATCACTGCCCGCGATTTGGTGAGTAAGCGCTTCAAGCGCGGGAGTATCAACCTCAGCCTTAATCTGGTTCGCACGCCGGGTGTGACCGGTGTCCGCCTCAATGAGGCATTGTTGGAGCGTGTATTGGCTGTAGCCGAGGAACTGCGCGCGCGCACCGGTGCACCACCGCCCACCGCCGAGGGGCTGCTGCGTTTGCGCGGCGTGCTTGAACCCGAGGAATCAGAAGACAGCGACGATGACCGAACAGCGCGCGAGGGCGCCATGGCTGAAAGCCTCATTCGGGCGCTCGATCAAGTGGCTAAGGCACGTGCGAGTGAAGGCGCCAAGCTTGAATCTGTGTTTGCCCTGTTAATCACGGAGATTTCGGCTCTGACAGAGAAAGCGCGCACGCAGGCGGCGGCCCAGCCTGATGCCATTCGTGCGCGCATCAAGGGGCAGCTCGATGAATTGCTGGCTTCGGCGCAGCCCTTACCCGAAGATCGGCTGGCCCAGGAAATTGCGGTCATGATTGGCAAAGCCGATGTGCGCGAGGAGATCGACCGGCTCGATGCGCATGTCGCTCAGGCCCAAGAATTGATTAAAGGAGGGGGCGCTGTGGGACGGCGGCTCGATTTTCTGTCTCAGGAATTCAACCGCGAGGCCAATACGCTTTGCTCCAAGGCGCAGGATTTGGAATTAACGCGCATCGGCCTGGCGCTCAAAGCGGCAATTGAACAATTTCGCGAACAGGTTCAAAACATCGAATAGGAATGAGCGTGGCGAAACAGCAGAGCGTAGAGATGTTCGAAGGATTTGGTGTTAGCCGAAGGGGATTGATGCTGATTTTGTCGTCGCCTTCAGGGGCAGGTAAGACGACGATCTCGCGGATGTTGTTGGCGCGGGATTCGAATATCGAAATGTCGGTTTCCGTCACGACGCGCCGTAAACGCCCTGGGGAGGTCGAAGGCGTCGATTATAATTTCGTCGATCCCACCGAGTTTAATTTGATGCTCAATCGCCAGGAATTCCTTGAGCACGCGAAGGTGTTCGATAATTACTATGGCACCCCGAAAAAGCCCGTAGAAGATACGTTGAATGCGGGCCGTGACGTGCTGTTCGATATCGATTGGCAGGGGACTCAACAGATCATGGAACATGCGCGGGCGGATCTGGTGACGGTGTTTATCCTGCCACCCTCCACACAGGAATTGGAACGCCGGCTTAAAACCCGAGCCCAGGACAGCGCTGAAGTGGTGGCAAAGCGCATGGCCGAGGCGCCGGATGAAATGAGCCATTACACTGAATATGATTACATCGTCGTCAATCGCGATTTAGACGCGAGCCTCGCGGAAGTTCAGGCGATTCTCGCCGCCGAGCGGCTAAAACGTCAGCGTCTGGTTGGGCTTGGCGATTTTGTTAAAGCCCTGCGCGAGGGGCAATAGCTGCTCCATCTTTTCTTGTGTGCCGTTTCAGCGTTCTGCTGCCCAGGCACGGGCAAGGGTGCCAAATTCTTCTACCGTTAATTCCTCCGCCCGTGCCGTGGGATTGATCCCGGCTGTGTGCAGGAGTTCTTCCGCCTTGCTACCGGCGAGAGTCTTGAGACTCGCGCGAAGCATCTTGCGGCGCTGGCCAAAGGCGGCACGGGTTACGGCTTCCATGTCCTGCCAAGCCGCGGCGGCGCGTGGGGTCGGGTGCGGGGAGAGCTTGATCACGGTGGAGGAGACCTTGGGCGGCGGCGTAAATGCCCGCGGCCCGATATCAAAGCAGGCTTCGCAGTCGCATAGCCACTGGGCCATTACAGATAATCGGCCATAGGCTTTGGTTCGCGGCTGCGCCGTGATGCGTTGGGCGACCTCCTTTTGCATGAGGAGAACGATCGAGGCATAAAGTTCGGGTGTTTCAGTAGTTTGCTTCAGCCATTTAATGAGCAGAACGGTGGCAACGTTGTAGGGGAGATTGGCGATGATGTGAATGTCTCTGGGAGCAACCCCGGCGCTTTCAAACAGCTTCCGTTCATCGGTTTCCAGTGCGTCACTGGTTATTAATGTCAGGCGTCCCGCTGCGGCGGCGACCAATGGCGCCAAGGCGTCAAGGCAGCGTGTATCCTTTTCCACGGCAATTAACCGACCCGCGCCGGCCGTAAGGATCGCGCGGGTGAGTCCGCCTGGGCCGGGGCCAACCTCAAGCACAGTCGCACCATCAATGTCGCCTGCGGCCCGCGCAATGCGCTCTGTCAGGTTGAAATCGAGCAAGAAATGTTGGCCAAGACCCTTGCGCGCACTAAGCCCGTGGGCAGCGATGACCTCTCGCAGCGGGGGCAGTTTGCTAAGCGCGGAATCGTTGTCAGTGGGCACTGGTGGACCTGGCGCCGGTATTGGCGCGATTCATGGCAATCTGGCGCGCGAGGATAAGTGCTGCGATCAAGCTGCTTTCGCGGGCAACCCCTTGGCCCGCAATATCGAAGGCCGTCCCATGGTCGGGTGAGGTCCGCACAATCGGCAGTCCCAGGGTCACGTCTACGCCGCAATCGAAATCTATGGTCTTGAGCGGGATCAGTGCCTGGTCATGGTACATGCAGACGGCGGCGTCGTAGGTGGCACGCGCTCGTTCGTGAAATAGAGTATCGGCGGGGACGGGGCCGAATACAGTGATGCCCTGGGCTTTCAGTTGTGCGACTGCGGGGGCGATGAGATGTGCATCCTCACTCCCCAATAGGCCGCCGTCGCCGGCATGCGGATTGAGGGCAGCGACGGCAAGTCGTGGATTGGCTATGCCAAAATCATTGGTGAGCGCTTGGGCGGTGATGGACCCTGCGATTACGATCTGTTCAGTCGTCAGGGCACCGATGGCGTCGCGAAGCGCCATATGAACCGTCACCGGCACGACTTTGAGCCCGGGACAAGCCAACATCATCACCGGATGTACCGTGCCAGTTAACTCCCCCAGATATTCAGTATGGCCGGGGTGGGGGAAACCACTGTCAGCTAATAGCTTTTTATGGATCGGGTTGGTCACCAGAGCGGCCACTTGGCTGGTCATGGCCAGATTGACTGCGCGTGCAATGGCTTTGATGACTGCCGGTGCATTGGCGATATTGGGCTGACCCGGTGTGGCCGGGATAGCGAGCGGTTCGGCCAGCACGGGTAAAGCATGGGGAAACGCGTCCACGGCTTCTTCTGGCGTGGTGATTTCGCGGATAGGGACGTCAAGCCCCAAGGCTGTCGCTTCATAAATAAGTGCTGCCGGATCGGCAATCACAAAAAAAGCACCAGCCGCGGGTGGCCGGGCAAGCCAAGTTTTGAGCGTGAGTTCCCCGCCAATCCCGGCGGGCTCACCCATGGTTAGCGCAATCGGTAGCGGTTCGGCCATGCGCCGGTGCCCTCAGTTCACGCGCGGATGTCTAGGAACGCAGTATCACGCAGATCGCGTAGATGCCGCCGCGCACGCATTTCTAAGCGCTGTAGGGTGAGACGGCGGCGCATCTCTTCAAGGCTTGGGAGATTGGCCCCCGGTGTGCGCCGGTCACACACCATGAGCAGCCTGATGCTACCTTCATCGATCACGGGCGGCGAGGGTGTATCAATGGGGAGGTTGGTGACGACCTGACGCAGCTTTGGCGGTAGTTCAGTCAGTTTTAACCGGCCAAGATCGCCCGACATGCTGGTGCCCAACTCCTTGGTGACATTGGTAAAGTCGGCGCAGCCGCGCACTGTCTCACGGATCGTTTCGGCCAGTGCCTTCTGAGAATTGATTTCTTGGGGGCCGGCACCGGGTGGCACCGGAAGCATTACTTGACGTAGGACGACGGTTGTATCCCCTTTGGATGGCGGTTCACGGCGGTTGCGTAAGGCCATGATGTAATAACCAGAAGCGGTACGGATCGGTTCGCTAACGGTGTTCTTGGGGAGCTTGGAGAGAATTTTATCAACTTCGGGTTCGAGCTCACCCGGCAAGACCCAGCCGAGGTCTCCACCTCGTTTGGCAGAGGCGGCTTGGGAAAATTGCCGAGCGGTCAGGGGAAAGCTAGCCCCTCGGCGGATTTCCATAAATATTTTTTGAGCATTTTGGCGGGCGATCGGTTCTTCCGTCGGGGAATCTACGGCGATAAAAATCTCTGCCACCAGAAGTCGGGGTTTATCGGCATTCGCTTTGATCCGCGCCAATGCGCGTTCTATTTCTTCTTTGCTCACGGTGATGGTGCGTGACAGTTGCCGCTGCACCACTGTGCCCCAGGCAATATTGGCTTCCAGCTGGCGCATCATGGTGCGTTTGTCGATGCCGCGATTTTTGAGAAACAGATCTAGCCCACTCTGCGGAAGTTTGTTCTGCTTTTCAAGAAGTGCGGTAGCCTCCTCCAATTCTTTTTTTGCGACACGGATATTGAGGCGCTTGGCCTCCTGCATTTGCAACGCTTCATCGACAAGAGATTGAAGTACACGGGGTGCGAGTTCGCGCCGAGCGGTGGTCGTGTCGGGTAAATTGGATGATCGTATAATTAAATTGATGCGTTGGTCGACATCATAGGCCGATATGGCTTCGTCATTGACTACCGCGCGGATGTCGAGAAGCTGTTGGCCCATTGGCATCCCCGGTACTCCAATAAATGCGCCCCAGGCCACAAGGATCCCAACG
>JBLHLO010000115.1:0-7116 GCA_047621105.1 Alphaproteobacteria bacterium | reverse complement strand
GGCACAAACTCGGGCGCCAAGGCGTCCGGGCCGCATGGGGATAGCAAATCAAGCAAGGCTTCGCAAGTCCATGGTCGAAAACTCAGAACGCCACGGGCACCTGCCCGACAAAGGGGCCCAAAAAAGTCCCGTGGAATGGCCTGTGGAATGGCACGTGAACCAGGGGTACGTCCCCTATGAAAATGCCGTCGCGGCCATGGAATCCCGGGTCGCGGCCATCCATGCCGGCACCGGGCGGGAACTGATCTGGGCGGTGGAACACCCGCCGCTCTATACCGCCGGGACCTCAGCCGTTGAATCGGAACTGCTCGATCCACATGGACTCCCGGTCTACCGCACGGGGCGCGGCGGGCGCTTCACGTGGCACGGGCCTGGGCAACGGGTCGGCTATGTCATGCTCGACCTCAAGGCCCGTGGCTCGGACGTAAGGCGCTATGTGAGTGATCTCGAAAGTTGGATTATTGCTACTTTGTCTCGTTTTGGCGTCAAAGGGGAATGCCGCAAGGGCCGCGTCGGGATCTGGGTCACCCGCCCTTCGGGCCAGGAAGAAAAAATCGCCGCCATCGGCGTTCGGGTTCGCCATTGGATCAGCTATCACGGCATCGCCATCAATATTGCCCCCGACCTCAGCCATTATGGCGGCATTGTGCCGTGTGGGATCGCCGAACATGGGGTGACGTCGCTCAAGGCGCTGGGCATTGAAACGGACATGGACACCTTCGACCAGGCACTTAAGGCCGAGTTCGAAACCGTGTTCGGGCGCAGGCTGGCCCCTGGGGCTGCCCCGGAGTGATAGGGATTAAATCGATTCTAGAATTTTGAATTCAGGGCCGAAATCATCGTCGGTCGGGCGATATTCGCCGGGAATCTGCACCACCTGGCGCACTTCGGCCTTGGGCGGACCCTGATAGCAGGTTCGCACCATCGCCCGAACTGTATTCATTTCGCCGGAAATTACCGCTTCAACCGTGCCATCGGATCGGTTGCGGACCCAGCCGCGCAGCCCCCGCTTCGTGGCTTCCTCCACAATCCATTGCCGGAAACGAACGCGCTGGACCTTGCCGCGGATGCGCACATGGATCGCCATCATTTCCGGTTCATCGTTCTGAGATGCCATTCAATCCTCCGTCAGTAACGCAACAAAGCGCACCGCCTGTTCCAGGTCAAGGCGCTTCACCGCGCGGGCGGTACGGGCTTCCTGATCAACCCCCCATTTTTCTTCCTGAAAGATTTCTTCGAGCATAGCCGCGGCAAAAGCGGCATCGGCATCAATACGGCCCGCGCGTAAGGCGAGCCCGATAACGATGGACCCCGCGGCCTTAGTCGCCAATATCAATGCAGCGAGGTGGTACGGATCTTGTTCCCGAAGCAATTGTTCGACGGCAACATGCATAGGATGGCTAGCCGGCCGTACCGTGATCGCCCTGGTTATGGGGGGCGCGACGCCATACTGATCTTCGAACCAGGCGCAGAGCGGATCCCAGGTCTCAATTTCGCGCGCAAAGAGCAGTGCATCAGGATCGCTCCGGTAACAAACTAGGTCCGTATCCGCGTAACCGGCGAGATCGCGTTCAAGGGCGGCCCGCGCCTCAGCATCGGACGTGATGACATCAAGGACACCAGCGGCAATGCGAAAATTGGGGGCCGTAGCAGGATCATTCAATCCCTTGCCCGCCAAAACCCCGGGCAAACCCGTGAGCTCATCCCGGATGGCCTCAGCGAGTGCCCGGTAGGGCACGATAAACGCATGCCCCCCCGGTGTGGTTGCCGGACGAGCGTTGACGGTTATGAGGAAGCCATTTGGGACCTCCTCAATATCCAGAGCAAGTTTGATAGCACGGGGCTTGTCATTCATGGTGCAATCACAAGACGTAAGGGGCTGAACCGATTGTTTATTCTGCGTGGACGGTAGAAGTGTTTATTAACACGGGCACCCATCGGCTATGCTGTTTTTTTAAGGGGTCCGCCTGAAATGAGCCAAGATGCACAGCACGACACCATCGCACCAGGTACGGCACGGCGTATAACAGGCCTAGTTCTGGGGTTCGCTGTCTTCGCGCTGATGCTGGCATCGCCGCCCCCAGCCGACCTAGAGGTCGCGGGTTGGCACGTCGCGGCAGTTGCAATTTTGATGGCGATATTTTGGATGACCGAGGCCCTACCGGTCGCCGCCACCGCATTGATACCACTTGCCGCCTTTCCCATTCTTGGGGTCCGAACCATCGGTGAAACCACGGCACCCTATGCCAACCCGCTGGTTTTCCTTTTCCTGGGTGGTTTCGTGATTGCACTGACCATGCAGCGCTGGGACTTGCACAGCCGCATCGCCCTTACCCTGTTGGCCCGTGCCGGCAATCGCATGGACACCCTGATCGCCGCCTTCATGGCGGTCACCGCATTTCTCAGCATGTGGGTCTCAAACACCGCGACGACGCTCATGATGATTCCCATCGTGCTATCGGTGACCATCCTCGTCACGGGACAATCTTCAGCCTCTACCCCAGAGCCAAACTCAACGCCCAAGGCCCAGTTCGCGCCGGCGTTGCTATTATCTGTAGCCTATGGTGCGTCGATCGGTGGAATGAGCACCCTGGTGGGGACCCCGCCCAATGCATTTCTCGCGGCCTTCATGCTTGAACGCTATGGCCTGACCATTGGCTTCGCTCAATGGCTTATGCTCGGTCTGCCGTTAGTGATCGTGATGCTCTTTATTGTCTGGGTCCTGCTGACGCGGGTCATCTTCCGGCTTAAAGGCGTACGTATCGGTGAAGCCAGCGCAGTGATTGATGAGCATCACCGCGCCCTCGGCCCCATGACCCATGCACAGAAGCTCACGGCATGCCTGTTCGTCACAACGGCTGTCCTGTGGGTGACGCGGCCCTGGATCGCCAAAGCGCTGGGCTGGACCGCATTGGACGATACGGTGATCGCTATTGGAGCATCGCTCGCCGCTTTCATGATTCCGGTGAACTTACGCCGTGGCATTTTTCTGATGGACTGGGACCATGCCCATAAATTGCCCTGGGGCATTTTGATTCTTTTTGGCGGCGGCCTCACCCTTGCCTCCGCCATCGCCAAAACCGGCCTAGCGGGTTGGATCGGCGCTCAGCTCACAGTTATTGTAGGCCTGCCGCCGGTCTTGATCATCTTAGCCGTAGTCACACTGATTATCTTTCTGACCGAACTGACCTCCAACACTGCGACCACTGCCACCTTTCTGCCGGTAGTGGCCGCATTGGCGTTGTCGCTCGGTGAGAACCCATTACTACTGGCAGTGCCAGCGGCACTTGCCGCAAGCTGCGCCTTCATGATGCCGGTAGCAACACCCCCTAACGCCATCGTCTTCGGCACTGGTCACCTCAGCGTGCCACAAATGGCGCGCGCCGGATTCCTGTTGAACATTGCCGGCATAGCCGTGATCACGTTGGTCGCATATTCGCTGTTGCTGATCGTATTTGGTGTCGAACCGGGAATATTACCCGTTTGGCTAACGCCGCCGACCCCTTAATCGCTCTCGCGCGGGAAGGGATCGGGATCGGCACTCATATCGAAACCGAAGGCGGCCACAGCGGCACGCATATGGGCAGGCAAAGGCGCTTCAACCCTGAGCAGGCCGCCACCCGGTTTCGGAATTTCGAGCCGATGAGCATGCAGATGAAGTCGCTTTTCCAACCCAAGCCCACCAATGAAAGCTTTGCTGCCGCCGTATTTTCCATCACCCATAATCGGTGTCTCAATAGTCGCCATATGGGCGCGCAATTGATGGGTGCGCCCGGTCAATGGCATCAAGGACACCAACGCCGCCTTCTGGCCCGCCGCGTCGAGCACAGCATAGAGTGTCACCGCGGAACGGGTATCACCTGCACCATCCGTCATCCGTTCCTGCCCGCGCCCACCTGATTTACCAAGCGCCAAGCTAATTTGCCCCTGATGCGGACGAGGAACACCGGCAGTTACGGCCAAGTAAAGCTTGCGCGTTTCACGAGCCCGGAATGCTTTCGTCAAGGACTGCGCCGCGCCGCGCGTGCGCGCCAGCACCAAAATGCCGGACGTGTCGCGATCGAGACGGTGCACCAAGCGCGGGCGTTCATCGGCATCGAAGGTCAGCGCATCAAGCATGCCATCAAGATGATGGAACGTCTTGGTCCCCCCCTGAACCGCAAGTCCGGCCGGCTTGTCCAGTACGATGATCGTCTCGTCCCGATAAAGAATCATATCTTTCAATGCTTTGGCATCGGCATCTTTGACCGGTGACGGTGCCTTGCGAGGCCGTTTCGCACGCTCCTCAGCAGATGCCGCAATGCCCGATTGAGCCTGCGGCGGCACCCTTACCTCTTGGCCAACCTCAAGTCGGAGGCTCGCTTTGGCACGCTTGCCGTCGACACGCACCTGGCCGGTACGCAGCAGTTTTTGCAATTCGCCAAAGCCAGTCCCGGGAAAATATTCTCGGAACCAGCGGTCGAGCCGCTTATCCACATCGTTCTTACCGACGCTGACCGTGCGGAATGTTGCCATGTCAGGAAAGCGCCGCCCGCGCCAGCGCCAGTCCGGCAAACAATGCCGCCACGGATAAGATCACCGACGCCAGCACATAGGCGATGGCCAATCCCCATTCGCCCCTTTCATAAAGCGTCACTATATCGAGGGAAAATGTTGAAAACGTAGTAAAGGCCCCCAACATGCCGACCACCAGGAAAGCACGCACGCCTTCACTCACCGACCACGTCAGCGCCATAACCTCGACCAGGGCGCCCAGGATGAATGAGCCCACCACATTGACCGTCAGCGTGCCCCAGGGAAAGGTGATCCCCCAAAGATGGGCCGCGGCGATCATTACCAGATAACGCATAGCCGCCCCAGCGGCGCCACCGGCAGCAACCCAACCGATCAGTTTCATGGAGTTTTCTCCTCATCTTCGTCCTGGGCTCCTGCCGCCTGCTTATCGCGCAGTTTTGCCCAATAGGCTAGACGCTTGGTCACCTCGCGCTCGAATCCCCGTTCGGTCGGCGTATAAAATTTTTGCCGTGCCAAGCCATCGGGGAAATAATCCTGCCCCGAAAAGCCTTCCGCCGTACCGTGATCATATTCATACCCCTTGCCATAGCCCAATTCATCCATCAATCGGGTCGGTGCATTGAGGATATGTTTGGGCGGCATCAGAGAGCCGGTGTCTTTGGCCGCACGCCGGGCAGCGCCATCGGCCTTATAGGCGGCATTCGATTTTGGCGCGGTGGCGAGATAGATCACTGCCTGCGCAATGGCTAACTCGCCTTCCGGTGAACCTAAAAAATCATAGGCGTCCTTGGCTGCAAGCGCCTGATGAATGGCTTGCGGGTCAGCCAATCCAATATCTTCAGAAGCAAAACGCACCAATCGTCGCGTGATATAAAGAGGGGCCTCCCCTGCTGTCAGCATGCGCGCCAGCCAGTAAAGTGCTGCGTCGGCATCGGAACCGCGCAAGGATTTATGCAGCGCCGATATCAGATTGTAATGGCCATCCTGGGACTTGTCGTATAGCGGCGCGCGCTTTTGCAGCATGCGAGCCAAGGCCTGTGCGTCGAGAGGTTGATCCGTTTTAAGCGTAAAAAGTTCTTCTGTCAGATTGAGAAGATAGCGCCCATCCCCGTCTGCCATAGCCTTAAGCGCTTCACGCGCATCTGCCTTGAGGGGCAAATGCTTACCTTCGGTTTCCTCGGCGCGCGCCAGCAGGCCCTCAAGCGTTTCAGGCCCCAAACGACCTAATACGAAGACCTGACAACGCGACAACAACGCCCCAATGATCTCAAACGATGGGTTTTCCGTAGTTGCGCCAATCAACACCACGGTGCCGTCTTCTACATAGGGTAGGAAACCATCCTGCTGTGCACGGTTAAACCGATGGATCTCATCAACGAATAAAAGTGTCCCCTGCCCCATTTCCCGCCGCTTGCGTGCTTCACCAAAGAGGCGCTTGAGGTCCGCCACGCCCGAAAATACTGCCGATAAGGGTTCGAAATGGAGGTCTGTGGCCTGGGCAAGAAGCCGCGCGATCGTTGTCTTGCCACAACCGGGGGGGCCCCACAGCACCATTGACGCAAGACGGCGATCCGCCACCATACGGCCAATCGGGCACTCAGGGCCGAGCAGATGATCCTGCCCCAATACATCGGCCAGGCGCTGTGGACGTAATCGGTCGGCTAAAGGGCGCGGCGCGTCGGCCTCAAACAAGCTCGTCATCAGGGATTTTCCCCAATGGCAATGCTGAGGATTCGACCCTGACGCTCAAAGGTGATGTGCCAACGTGGCGTTCCGTCCGCTTTGGCCAAGAAAGTCTTAAGCATAGCCACCGAAGTGACCTGCACCCCATTAACCGCGCGGATCACATCTTTGGCCTGTAACCGCACCCGTTGCGCAATGCTACCTCGGGACACCATCAGCACGACCACACCTTCGGCATCACTCAACAAGGACAATTCGTCGGCCACCGCTGGCGACAGATTTGCGACATGCGCCCCCGCCAACGGGTTACTCCCCGCCAGGGTTGTCGTGTCCCGGGGCGGCACTTCGGGCGGCGCCTTGAGGGCAATGGGAAGCATGAGTATACGCCCACCACGGATGACACTGAGCTTCGCCGTACCGCCAACCCGCAACGTTGCAAATCGGAATCGCAGCGCCTCAGGATCATCTACCTCAAGTTTATTGACTGCGATCACTACATCGCCAGGCTGAATCCCGGCAGCGGCAGCGGGGCCATTCGGATGCACCTTTGAAATAATCACCCCTCTGGGGCGGGTCAAGCCAATGGACGCAGCTATCTGGGCACTGACATGCTGGCTCGTCGCACCGAACCAAGCCCGCACCACTTTGCCACCGGTGGCAAGCCCAGCCACTACGGTCTTGACCATTGCCGAAGGCACCGCGAAACCGATGCCGACGGAACCGCCATTACGGGAATAAATTGCCGTGTTGATGCCCGCCAGGCGCCCATCCATGGTCACCAGGGCCCCACCAGAGTTACCGGGATTGATGGCAGCATCAGTTTGAATGAAGAAACGGTAATCGGTCACGCCGACAGCAGTACGCGCCAGCGCCGAAACGATACCACTGGTGACCGTTTGACCGACTCCGAACGGGTTA
>JBLHLO010000114.1:0-7156 GCA_047621105.1 Alphaproteobacteria bacterium | reverse complement strand
TGGCGTCCGCCTTCTTTGATGGAGACGTCAGAACGATTCCCCTCGGAGCCAGCGCGCTTGTTTTGAAGTACGGGATAGCGCTTGGAGCCAAGGCCGATGGCCAAATAGCGTGCGGGATCGGCGCTGGTATCGAAATGCTGGTGGAACATCTGATCTGGCGGGGCAAATAGGATGCCGTGACGCCAATCCACACGCTCGAAATCTTTTTGGCCGGCGTACCACAGCAGCGAGTAACCTTCGCCGTGAACCAGGAAGATATGCAGGCCCGGTCCGTGGCGATGGCCCTTCTTATAAGTGCCGACCGGCATTTCCGAGGCATGGGCCCCCATGATTCCATCAGCCAGGATGAACTGCATATTGCCCGAGCCCTTGCCGCGAGCTTCCCAGGGCTTTAATTCAAACCCCGATAGGTCGGGGACGAAATTGGTGTCCCACAGTATGCGGCCCGGGCGAATTGACGTCATTTCACCTTCGCCAGAAAACCAGGATTCTTCCGCCTCGCGTTCGGTGAACCATTCGGGATTGCTAAAGACGAAATCCACATTGTGATAGAGGTTCAACACCATGCAGGCATTATTGGTGGAGGCGATCCGGACCGGTTCCGAGCCCGAACCGTTGAACAGCCGGTACGGGGCATTCAAGGGTAAGGAGAACAGGCTTTTTGGCCCCCATTCGAAGCTATGGGTCCGTCCATCAGCCGTTTCCAGCTGGGTTGAGCCGTGTCCAGACAGAACATAATAGGTGTCTTCATAGAGATGGCGTTGGGGGGCGGTGGAACTGCCGGGCGGCAATTCAAAGAGGAAAGTCGAACAGAAGTTGCCCCGCCCCTTTAGATTGATGATCGCGCCGTTGCAGCCGAACCGTGCCCAGGGCTTTGTTTCGGTGGCCAATAAATCAACACCGAATTCTTCGATCACCGGTACACCCTCACCGTCACACCATTCAAGATAGGGGTCTACCAGGACGCGGTCGCGGCGGTATTGCTCAATATCCTCTGGCGTCAGTTTTGTGCTCATCTCGTTTCCTATTCCCGGCCGTATTTAATTGGCATCTTCAGTGATCTTATCTTCATCGAAATATTTCCCCATGTGTGAGGCGATGCCGCTCTTGGCAAGCTCCTTGAGGAACATGGGATGGATGCGCGGGTCTTGTTCCTCGTATTCGATTTGCCAGCCGCCTTCCTTGGCGCTCTTGAGGGCGTCTGTCTTGCGCGCGCGCTTTTGGCTGGTCACCGGGTAGCGGTGTGAACCCAATGACATGGCGAGATAACGCGCCGGCTCAGCCGCGGTGTTGAAATGTTGATGGAACATCTGATCGGGTGGGGTGAACACCCAGCCGTGGCGCCATTCATGACGGACAAAATCTTCGTCGCCTTCATTCCACAGGATCGAAAACCCTTTGCCAGTGACGGCAAAAACATGGGCACCGGGCCCGTGTTTATGACCTTTCTTGTAGGTGCCGACCGCCATTTCCGATGAATGGGCATGCATGACGCTATCGGCCAGGATCAATTTGAGATTCTTTGAGCCCGCCCCACGGGCTTCCCATTCCTTTAGTGCAAAAGAAGCGAGGTCTGGGATGAAGTTGGTTTCCCACATATGCGATCCGGGCTTGATCTCAATCATCTCCCCTTCACCTGTGTACCAATCATCTTTGCCAACCCGGTCGGTGAAGGGGTAGGGGCAGTTGAAGATAAAGTCTTCGTTGTGGAAGACGTTCATCATCAACGGCAGATTGTTGCCCGAGGCAAGCCGTGCTGGTTCACGTCCTGAACCGTTGTAAAGCCGGTAAGGACAATTCAGCGGCGGGGCGAATACTGAACGTGGTCCCCATTCGAAGCTGTGTTCGCGCCCGTCGGGAAGCGTCAGCTTGAGGGAGCCATGCCCTTCGAGCACATAAAACACCTCGTCATAGAGGTGCTGTATAGGGGCACTGGTGGCGCCCGGGGGGAGTTCAAGGCATTGGACGGCGACGAAATCGCCGCGCCCAATCAGGTGGGCAAAGGCCCCGTTGAGGCCAAAGCGATCCCAGGGGGCGGTTTCTATGGCCAGGAGATCAATGGCGAAATCCTCGACCACGGGTATGCCCTGGGCGTGGGCAAAATCGAGGTAGGAATCGAGAAGGAATTTCTTCTCTCTATCCATATCAAGCGCCATCTCTGGGGTCCTTCATCCTTTGATTATGAGCCAGGTAAGTCGCCTGCTTATTTGCTGGGTCCGGGGAGTTGTTCCATCAGGCCGGCCAAAGCGCCCTTCCAGGCGCGGTCGAGTGCCCAGCTTTCCTTGAGCCCTACCATGCAATGCTCGAGCTTTGCGGGGGTGTCACAATGCTTTTCAACCACTTTGGGCAACATGCCGGCATGCTCAATGTCCACTTCGGCGTGTTCCTTGGCATTGAGCTGCTTGCTGAAGGGGATGCCGAGCTCGGCTTCTTGCTTTTTGCCCCAGCGATAGGACATGCCACCGCCATCGACCCATTCAGAAGAATTGGAAACTTCGAGTGCGGCACATGACGCGAGCGACGTGAGCCAGTGGGTGTCGCGAGCCAGATGGATCCAGGCATAGACGCAGGTCAGGGTCTCATCCATCGGGACTTCATTTTCGAAATCGGCCCGGGTGAGGCCGATGGTCGCCGATTGACGAACCTGGAGCGAATAGTGATCTTCGACACCGCGGCTATCATTGCCCTGTAGCTCGTCCAATTCGTGATCCCAGATCATCGCCTTGACATCCATGGGCGCCAATCCCTGAGCGAAGCCCCAGCAGTCGCGGCGATTGAGGTTCCAAAAGCCTTTTTGAAGAACGTAGCGTTGGGCACGCTCCTGGTTAATCGGAAGGTTCAGGAGGCGCTGGTATTGCTTTGATTGAAATTGTGCATTGGCGAGCCGGCGCACTTCCGCATAGAAGTCCTTCTTGTGCTTGCTCATGTCGATTGCGGTTGCCATGTAAGTTCTCCTCGGGTGTGCCGGTTCGGTGTTTTTTATTGCCGCCTTTGTGCGGGGCAGGCTGAAGGCCTGTTTGCCGCGATTGAGGGCGGGGTTTCTCCCGTTGGTCTGGGGCCGGCGGTTTTGGCGCCGGAACAGGCTTATTTTAGTGAAAATCCAAAGATTTATGATTGCCCCATTATTTGCCGAAAGGGCTTGTTCTGCAAGGGGATAGGGGGAGCCAATAGCCACTCATTGGGAAAGAAAATATTCATGAAAATAAGGGGCTTAATCGTGATTCCGGGGGGATGATGGGGATATCTCTAATCTGCTCCCTCGTGGCTCATATTCTGGGCCCATTTTTCACGTGCCTAGCTCCATTTGGCGCTGAATCATGCTAAAATCGCCACAATCAATAATCGGGCAAAATGACCAAGCCCGCACCTCGACCAACAGGGAGATCGTTATGCCGACGACCATTCATTCAGGCTTGCCCGTGGCAGCCCTTCTCACCGCTTTTATTGCCGCCCCCCTTCTGGTGGCACCTGCCGCGGCGATGCCGCCTTCGGCGGAAGCGCTGATTAAATCGAAATCCATCCCGGCCGATGTCGTTAAGGGTTGGGACGACGAGCACAAGGTACCGGATGCCCTCTTGAAGGCAGCCTTGAAGGAAGGAAAAGTGCGGGTTGTCGGTTCATGGACAGACAAGGAATTCCGTACTTACACGATCCCATTCCGCGAACGCTATCCCGAGATCACCCTGAGCTATGCGCGAGGGACGAAATACGATCGTGGGCTTAAACCGCTGATGGCCTGGAAGGGCGGCAACCCGACCGCCGAGGTGGTGAATTCGATCGCTGCCTTTTACACGCAAATGCGTGAAGCCAAAGCGCTTGCCAACCTATCGGATTTGCCAAATTTCAAGCTTACGGCGAAGTCCTACCGTGATAGCGGTGGGCTATGGGTCGGTTTCCAAGCCACCCAGCGTTGCATAGCTTACAACACCGACCTGGTTAAGAAAGCGGACCTTCCCAAAACTTGGGAAGACATCGTCAAAGGCGACCGCTGGAAAGGTGGGCGGCTTGCGCTGAATAACTATCCCCATTCCTGGCTATTGCCGATATGGGCCGAGAGGGGCGAAAAATGGGGGCAAGATTACGTCGCCAAGCTGTTTGCCTTGAAGCCGCAGCGCCGTAAGGAAGGACAAACCGCATCGGTGGCGCTGGCCGCAGCCGGTGAATTTCATGCGGTCATCCTGGCTTCGGCATATCGCGTCAAGCAATACCAAGACAAGGGCGCGCCAATAGGTTTCCATTGTCCAGAACCAGTGCCCGTCGGTCCCGCGCAGATGGCGCTATTCAAGGGGACACCTTATGAGAATGCAGGACGCCTTTTCATGAACTGGTTCATGTCGAAGGAAGCGCAGATTTCTCAATTTCATACGACCTTCCAAGAGCCGGTGCATAAGGACCTCGCGCGGCGTGAGTTCCTTGTCTTTCCCGATACATATATTGGCAAGGTGAAGGCCTATCGCACGGTCGAGGCTGTGGATCAGCACACCAAACCGGTCGTGACGTATTGGAATAAATTCTGGACATCTGGCCACGCTGAAAAAATTGTCAGCATGGTCGGTAAGGTCAAAGCGGTTAAGCGTAAAGGCCGCCGGGTGGTGATTTCCACCGGGGGCAGCGACCGCACGTTTAGCGTCAGTGGCCGGAACACCAAGGTTAAATTGGGCGGGCAGCCTGCAGATCGGGCGGGGATCAAAGTCGGTATGACCTGCACAGCACGTTATGTCGCCAAGGAAAAGGCCGCTAAGTCACTGGATTGTAAGTAACGGGCACTTTGGTCATGCAAGGGAGAAAACGACGTGAGCCATCAACCACCGACCATTGATGACATTCGTGCATCTGCGACCGCGTCGGCGATGCCGTCAGAATATGTCAGTGAATCGACAAAAATCCGTAACCGTTTTCAGGCAATCGCCAACATGAACCGCGTGTTCGCGATCCAGCCGGGTGAACGGGTCGCTTTCCTGACTGATCCCTTGCTTGACCGCCGGGTGGTCGATGCCATTACCGGTATCGCACGCGCCAAGGGTGCCACTGTGCGTGAATTCATGTGGCATTCCACCCGCAACACCGAAATCCCGGCTGAGGCTCGTCCATTGGTGGAAGACAGCGACTTTGTCGTGTCGTCGTGGTTTGCCTCGACCGGATGCCCCTTTGCCAACAAGATGCGGCGTGAACACGGCCAGCGTTGGATCAAGATCACTTTCTTTCGTGACCTTGACCTATTGGACACGCCTCAGGCACGTTTCCCGGTAGAACTGGTCGGCGAAATCATCCGGGCGACGGCGCGCATGTATCCGCGCGAAACTGCCTTTGATATGCGGTTTACCGATCCACGCGGCTCTGACCTGACGATCAAATTCACCCCGAAGATGACCGAAAATCTGCTCGGCATTACGCGCTGGAAGGGGATCAACACCGGTGATGCCCCGGGTTGCTATGTCCATTATCTGCCGACCCATGGGCCTAACCTCTATGGGTTCGTCGCCCATAGGCGTGAAGCCAAGGCTTATGCCGAAATGGAAGGGATTCTCTATCCGCAATGGGCGGTTGGTTTCCCCCATCCGTTCGAGGAGAAGATCGGCGTTGAATTCAAAGATGATTTCATCGTCAAGATTCATGGCAAGAGTACCGATGCCGATCACTTGCGTGAATATTTGATCGGCGGTCGCTTGCAGGAACTGGGCTGTGGATTCAATCCCAAGGCGCCGCGTTTCCAGGTGTATCCGGCGGGTCCTAATTCGCCTGGTGGGTTGCACTTTGGCTGTAATGGCGTGAAGGAAAGTGCTTACCTGCGCCGAGCTATGCCCAATTGGGAGGAGCCCCATATCCATATGGACTTCGTTACTTTCGACAGCACGGTCACGGTCGGCAATACGACATTGCTGGACAACGGCTTTTTGATGTCGTTACGCGACGAACAGGTGGTGGCGGCTGCTACACAATATGGCGATCCGGTGGATTTGCTCGAATCCTTCGTAGAATAAAGAAAACTGAGTTAACAGATTCAAGGGGAGGCTGATGGACGGCTCCAACCTTACGCGTGAAAAGCGTCATGCCTTCGATGTGATCGACCGTAATGCAAAGGCGATTGCGCTCACTGGCGATAATATTTTTTATTTCGGGGAATTGGGTAACCAGGAATACGAAACAGCGGCGCTGATGTCGAGCCTTCTGGAAAAGGAAGGCTTCACCGTCGAACGCGGTATGTCGGGCTTTCCCACATCGTTCCTTGCTACCTATGGGGAAGGTTCTCCGGTCATCGCCATTCATACGGAATTTGATGCCAATCCCGACAATAGCCAGCAGGCCGGCGTTACCGAACCCCAAGCGATTGTCGAAGGGGCCCCTGGGCATTGTGAAGGGCATAACGTCAACGCCGCGGTCATGATTGGCGGTGCCATTGCGCTCAAGCGCACTATGGAAGAATGCGGTATTAAGGGCACGCTTAAGGTATTGGGGGCGCCTGCCGAAGAACAGGTGCTGTCACGGCCCTATTTTGTGCGCGATGGTTACTTTGACGATGTGGATGTGGCTATCCATCCCCATATCGGTCCGGAGCTTTCGGCTGGGTATGGGTTACAACAATCGGCGCTGATCTCCGCCACTTTCACATTTCACGGTGAAACGGCCCATGCTGGGGTTGCCCCGTGGAAGGGCCGCGATGCCCTTGATGCAGTGGTGTTGATGGATGCCGGGCTGGCTCAATTCCGTGAACATATGGCGCCGACCTCGCGCATGCATAGAACGATCACCGAAGGCGGCTTGCAGCCCAATGTTGTGCCCAAGCGTGCGTCGATCTGGTGGTATTTCCGCGATCCTTCGGCTGAAGGCGCGGAGAAGTTGTTTGAACAGGCCAAGAAGGTGGCCGAAGGCGCGGCGCTGATGGCCAATTGCACCTGGGAGCACCGGGTTCTATCTGCGGTCTGGCCGACCCGGGGCAATCGTACAGTGGCTGAAACCGTGCGTCGAAATATGGAGATCGTCGGTCATCCGCAATGGAGCAAAGAAGAAGATACCCTAGCCCGCACCCTACAGGAACGTGCCGGCGTCCCGGTTGAAGGCTTGCGTGCCAACCTGCCGGAATTCACTGGTGAAGCACGCCAGCGGCCGTCGGCCAATGATGGGGGTGACGTGTCGTGGAAGGTGCCGATGGTTAAAT
>JBLHLO010000113.1:0-7174 GCA_047621105.1 Alphaproteobacteria bacterium | reverse complement strand
GGCCATTTCAAAGCCAGAGCCCCTTGGCAAATGGCTCGCGATTGGGCATTGTGTGCTGCGGCCCTGGGGGGCCTCGTTGCATATTGGGGGCATGAGAGCGCATGAAAGTAGCCATCCCGAAGGAATGTGCCGAAGGCGAGGCGCGGGTTGCCGCCTCACCGGAAACGGTTAAGAAGCTCAAAGGCCTTGGCCTAGATGTCGTGGTTGAGACAGGCGCCGGAGACGGCGCGCGGATCACTGACCAAGCCTATGCAGATGCCGGCGCTGAAATTGCTGCCGACGCAAAAGCTGCGCTTGGTGATGCCGATGTGGTCTTAAAGGTCGCTCGGCCAACGCCGGAAGAAATCATCAAGATCAAGAAGGGGGCCGTGCTGATCGCTATGCTGGCGCCACTTGCCCATAAGGAAGATGCCAAGTCTTATGCGGCGGCGGGCGTCACGGCTTTCGCTATGGAACTGGTGCCGCGCATCACCCGCGCACAATCGATGGACGTGCTCTCGTCCCAAGCCAACCTCGCCGGTTATAAGGCAGTGCTCGATGCCTGTGCCCATTACGCGCGTGTCTTACCGATGATGATGACGGCGGCGGGTTCGATTGCGCCGGCGCGGGTCTTCATTATGGGCGTCGGGGTCGCTGGGTTGCAGGCCATCGCCACCGCCAAGCGTCTGGGCGCCGTGGTTTCGGCCACCGATGTGCGCCCCGCCACCAAGGAACAGGTGGAAAGTCTGGGCGGTAAGTTCGTCATGGTTGAAAGCGAAGAAACGGCTGAGGCCGAAACCGCGGGCGGTTATGCCAAGGAAATGTCGGAAGATTATAAGCGCCAGCAGGCGGAACTTGTCGCCGCGACCATCGCTAAGCAGGATATCGTCATCACCACGGCGCTGATCCCGGGACGGACGGCGCCGGTACTGGTCACCGAAGACATGGTCAAGACCATGCGCCCGGGCTCGGTGATCGTCGATCTGGCGGTTGAGGCGGGGGGCAATTGCCCGCTGTCAGAGGCGGATAAGGTGGTGGTCAAGCACGGGGTGACGATTATTGGCTATACCAACCTGCCGAGCCGTGTCGCCGAGGACTCGAGCCTGCTATATGCCCGCAATTTGTTTAATTTCCTGGCTCCCTTGGTCAATAAGGAGACAGGTGCGCTCGACATCAATTGGGAGGATGAAATCATCACCGGTGCTGCATTGACCCGTGATGGTGCCGTCATCCACCCCTTGCTTAAAGAAGGAGGCGCGTGATGGATGCCGTTACGGCCGTAACAGCTGTAGACCCATTTGTATTCAGGCTCGCCATCTTCGTGCTAGCGATTTTTGTCGGTTATTACGTGGTGTGGTCGGTTACCCCGGCGCTGCATACGCCATTGATGAGCGTCACCAACGCCATTTCGTCGGTGATTATCGTCGGTGCTTTGATCGCCGCCGGGCCTCAGGGATTTGAATTGTCCAAAGTCTTCGGCCTGATTGCCATTGCCCTGGCCGCGGTGAACATTTTTGGCGGCTTCATGGTCAGCCAGCGCATGCTTGCCATGTACAAGAAGAAGGAGCGGAGCTAGGCCATGACCGCAAATTTTGCCGCGCTCGCGTATCTCCTCTCCTCGGTCCTGTTCATCATGGCGCTGCGCGGGCTTTCGAGCCCGGTCACAGCGCGCCTAGGCAACCTCTACGGCATGATCGGCATGGCGATCGCCATTGCCACCACCATCGCCATGCCGGGGGTCATGTCCTATGGAGAAATTGCCGGCGCCCTGTTGATCGGTGGGCTGGTGGGTGGCGTTATCGCGCGCCGTATCGAAATGGCGTCGATGCCGCAATTGGTGGCCGCGTTCCATTCCCTGGTCGGCCTTGCCGCCGTGCTGGTGGCGGCGGCGGCGTTCTACAACCCGGCGGCCTATGGCATTGTCGATGCCGGGGGCACCCTTAAACTCGCCAGCCGGATTGAGATGTCGCTTGGTGTCGTTATTGGCGCCATCACCTTCTCGGGCTCGATCATCGCCTTCACCAAGCTTCAGGGCCTGGTATCGGGCAATCCAGTGACATTTCCCGGTCAGCATTATCTCAATCTTCTGATCGGCCTGGTGATCGTTGCTTTTATCGTTTTGTTCTCCATGGACGCATCGCCCCAGTGGTTCTGGGCGATGACGGCGCTTGCCTTCGTGATCGGTTTTTTGCTGATCATCCCGATCGGCGGTGCCGATATGCCGGTGGTGATCTCAATGCTCAATTCCTATTCGGGTTGGGCGGCGGCGGGTATCGGCTTCACCCTGGAAAATACGGCTCTGATCGTGACCGGCGCCCTGGTGGGTTCCTCGGGCGCGATCCTCAGCTACATCATGTGTAAGGGCATGAACCGGTCGTTCTTCAACGTCATCTTGGGCGGCTTCGGTGGCGATGTCGAAGCAGGCGGCCCGGCACGTTCCAGTGACCGCCCGGTCAAGGCGGGTTCAGCGGAAGATGCTGCGTTTATCATGAAGAATGCCGGCAAGGTCATCATCGTGCCGGGCTATGGCATGGCGGTGGCTCAGGCCCAGCATGCGTTGCGTGAAATGGTCGATAAGTTGAAATCCGAAGGGGTGGAAGTAGCCTACGCCATCCATCCGGTGGCCGGCCGCATGCCGGGGCATATGAATGTGCTACTGGCCGAAGCCAATGTGCCCTATGACGAGGTGTTCGAATTGGAGCAGATCAATTCCGAATTCCAGACCACCGACGTCGCCTTCGTCATCGGCGCCAATGATGTCACCAACCCGGCTGCGCGCGATGATCCGCAGAGCCCGATCTTCGGCATGCCAATCCTCGATGTCGACAAGGCCAAGACGGTGTTGTTCGTCAAACGCTCACTATCGCCGGGCTATGCCGGGGTCGACAATGACCTGTTCTACCGCGACAACACGATGATGCTGTTCGCCGACGCCAAGGCAATGTGCGACGGTATTGTGAAAGCCCTAAATTAGTAGGCGATGAACCGGGGAGATATGGGCATTAAAAAAGCCGTCCCCCAGTTCACGGGTGGGACGGCTTCGGGAAGGGCCGGTGCTTTTGGACCGGCCTTCTTTTTTGTGAATCAGTAGCCCTCGCGCTCCATACGCTTACGGAGCAGTTTGCGATAGCGGCGCACCGCCTCGGCCTTTTCACGGGCGCGCTTTTCCGAGGGCTTCTCAAAATTGCGGCGCATCTTCATTTCACGGTAAATGCCTTCGCGCTGCATCTTCTTCTTAAGCGCGCGAAGCGCTTGATCGACGTTGTTATCTTTGACAGTAACCTGCACGGAGCCTCGGCCTTCATTTCGGATAAGGGTTAACAAAAGGGGGCGCAAACGCTGAGCTTACGCCAGAACGCGGGCTTGTAGCACTTCTCAGGGCCCTTGAAAAGGCAAAAGGCGGCTGGGCAAGGTTTCCCGGTCCCCTGGCAATCCTTAATTCCCGCCAAAATTAGCTCTTCAGCCGCGCGCATCCCCTTTACGCCGGAGGCTTGTGCCCCCATATTGCGGCCATGGCTATCCTCAAAATCGCCCGCTGGGGCAATCCAGCACTTCGCGCACCTGCCCAACCGGTTTCGGACGCCACCGCGCCTGCGGTCCACGCCCTGGTCCACGATATGGTGGAAACTATGGCGGATGCGGGCGGAGTTGGCCTTGCCGCGCCGCAGGTCCATGTGCCGCTGCGCATTGTCGTCTTCCACCTGCCGCCTGAACGGTTGGCGGCTGAAGATGGCCCCCCTGCTGAAAGCGCGGGCGAAGAATCGCCCATTGAAAATGAGAGCGATGATGATGCCGATGACGATTCTGATGAGCCCCCTGTGGGATCGCTGCATGTGTTTATCAATCCGGTGATCACGCCTGAGGGTGAGGAACAAGCCCTGGGCTGGGAAGGCTGCCTGTCGGTGCCCGGCATGCGTGGGGTGGTATCGCGCTTTACCCGCATCCGCTACACGGCACTCGGTCTCGACGGCAAGTCGATTGAGGGCTTGGCCGAGGGATTCCATGCCCGCGTCATTCAGCATGAATGCGATCACCTTGATGGTATCCTGTATCCGATGCGGATGACCGATCTGCAACTCCTCGGCTTCAATGATGAGTTCGACCGCCATCCCATAGGGTTGCCCGGCGCGGAACGCCCCGAAGGGGTAAATACCGATGATGAGCCGTCTGAGGCGGCGGAATAGTGGCAACGACGCCTGAAGGCCTCGCCGACGCCCGCGCCAAGATTCTGCGCGCCATGCTGGTGCATGTGCCGTTTGACGGCTGGAGCGCCAAGGCCCTGGAAGCGGGCATTCGTGATGCCGGGGTTGAGGGGCCGCTGGCCCGTCTTGCCTTCCAGGACGGTCTAGTGGAACTGGCCGAATATTATGCGCGCTTTGCCGATGAACGGATGCTGGCGGCGCTCGACGATCAGGCGCTTGACGCCATGAAGGTGCGTGAGAAGATCGCCTATGTGGTGCGCCTGCGCTTTGATCAGGCGGCGATGGAGCGCGACGCGGTACGAGCCCTGATGAACTGGCTGGCCTTGCCCGGCAATCAGACGCTGGGGGCTAAATGCCTCTATCGCACGGTCGATGCCATGTGGCATGGCATCGGCGACACCTCGACGGATTTTAATTTCTACACCAAACGGGCGACGCTGGCGGCGGTGCTGGCGGCGGTGGTGTTCTACTGGTTGGGCGATGATACGGAAGGGTTTAGCTCGACGTCGGATTTTCTCGACCGCCGCCTGGACGACGTGATGGGCATCGAGAAGGCTAAGGCGCGGGTCAGGGAAGGGCTGGCCAAGCTGCCCGATCCGTTCAAAATCCTGAAGGATATTTTTCCAGGCCCCCGCGTCTGAATTAATCCGGTACTTTCGGCCCCGAACCCTTGGGGTACAGCCAGGTGACGTGGCCCATTTTGCGGCCCGCCAGGGCCTGGGTCTTGCCATAAAGGTGGATTTTGGCTCCTGCGTCTTTGCTGAGCGCGTCGAAACGGTCCACATCCTTACCGATCAGATTTTTCATCGCCGCATCGGAATGGCGCGAGGGATCACCGAGCGGTAGCCCGCAAACGGCGCGGGTGAACTGCTCGAACTGACTGGTCACGCAGGCATCGATCGTCCAGTGGCCGGAATTATGTGGGCGCGGCGCGATCTCGTTGACCAGCACCGTCCCGTCCTTGGTGACGAATAGTTCCACCGCCAGCAGGCCGACTAGGTTGAGGGCTTCAGCGATACCCGTCGCGATCTTCTCGGCTTGGCGGGCGGTCTCTTGTGAAATTGCGGCGGGCGCCAGCGTCACGTCGAGGATATGGTTGGCATGGCGGTTCTCAACCACGTCAAAGGCGCAAGTGTTGCCAGCCTTGTCGCGGGCCAGAATGACCGACACTTCGAGCGCGAAATCGATAAAGCCTTCAAGGATGCCGACATCGGCACCCATGGCGAGATACGCCGCGGCCGGATCGGTGTCGGGGCCGATCATCACCTGTCCCTTGCCGTCATAACCGAGGGTGGCCGTTTTGAGCACCGCCGGACGCCCTATTTCATCAAGTGCACAGGCGAGTTCGGCCGGTGATGCGATACGTGCGAACGGTGCCGTTGGGGCGCCATTGGCATTCAGGAACGTCTTTTCCTTGAGGCGATCTTGGGCGATTTCCAGACAATTCGCGCCGGGGCGTAGGGGCACTTTTGCCGCAAGGCGTTGGGCCGTGGTGGCGGGCACGTTTTCAAATTCAAAGGTGGCGATGTCGATGGCTTCAGCGAAAGCGTCGAGTGCGGCGGCATCGTCATACGCGGCAACCGTGGTTCGGTCGGCCACCTGGGCAGCGGGGCTATCGGTTTCGGGGGTATAGATATGCACTCGGTAGCCGAGGCGCGCTGCCGCCATCGCCGTCATGCGGCCGAGCTGGCCACCGCCGACGATGCCGATGGTGGCGCCGGGGCGAAGGGGGGGGCTCAAATCTATGGAACGGTCCGTCGTGGTCACGGTTGGGGCTTCAGTCGTCCTTGGGTGCTTTGGCGACCGATGCGGTCTGGGCTTTGCGGAACTTGTCGAGTGCGGCGGCTGCCTTCTTATCGCTGAGCGCGAGGATCGAGGCCGCCAGCAGCGCCGCATTGATGGCGCCGGCGCGGCCAATTGCCAGTGTGCCGACTGGGACACCTCCCGGCATCTGGACGATGGACAACAGGCTATCCATACCCTTGAGGGCTTGGCTTTCGATAGGCACGCCGAGTACCGGCAGGGGCGTCATCGCGGCGGTCATGCCGGGCAGGTGGGCGGCACCGCCGGCGGCGGCGATGATCACCTTGAAGCCCTTGGCTTTTGCCGTCGTGGCAAAATCATAGAGCCGTTTAGGCGTGCGATGCGCAGAGACGATGCGGGTCGTATGGGAAATCCCGAGGCCCTTCAGGGTCTCTGCGGCATGGCGTAGGGTTGCCCAGTCCGATTGGCTGCCCATGATGATGGCGACATCGGGGATAGAGGCAGGTTTGGATGGCGGCATCAGCGTATCCGTATATTGCCCGTGAAAGGGTCCCGGTGCCGATCCAAGGCCGGATTCGATCCGAGGCCCGGTTTCGGGAAAGCGGCATTATATGGACGCGCGCCCCCTTGGCAACTGCCAAGGGCTTTTCGGAAAATCATGAAAAAACCTTTTTAAATAGGTGGTTAAGTCATAATCAGGTGGTCCAATGGTAAATTGTTAACGCCTGATCAGGGAATAGGCCTTAAGTTTTCTTAACCGTACTGTGTGAAGCGGGACGGGGTATGTGTCTAAATTGGGGAGTGATCCGAGTTGAAAATCGGCAGTTCCAAGTCAGTGGGTCCAAATACTAAGGTTGGGGTCACCAGTGCTGCCCGTGGTGCTGCCAAGGGGGCACCGGTTCGCACCGCAGCACCGGTGCAGGACACGACGACGGTCCTCGGCATTCCCGAATTGGAATTCACGCCCAAGGTACGTGCCGCTATCGTGGCGTTGCTGCAGGAAGTGGAAAGTCTGCGCGGCGAGCTCGAACAAAGTAAGGCACGCATCGGGCATCTAGAAAAATTAGCCGACGAAGATACCCTTGCGCCGATATCTAACGGACGCGCGTTCGTGCGCGACTTGTCACGCATGCTGTCGTTCTCGCAACGGTACAATTCTCAGATTAGCGTGTTGTATTTCGACATCAACGACATGAAGCATGTCAACTATACCTACGGCCACGCTGCGG
>JBLHLO010000112.1:0-7258 GCA_047621105.1 Alphaproteobacteria bacterium | reverse complement strand
GTTTTCAACCGCGCTTTTGATTCGATTGCTGCCGGTCGGCTCCAACCTGCTGACCAACCTCGCCGCCGGGGTGTCGGGGGTGCGGGCGGTGCCGTTTGTTGCCGGTTCGACCCTTGGATATGTGCCGCAAACGCTTATTTTTGCCCTCGTCGGTTCGGGCCTTCATATTGAACCGGCGTTGCGCATTGGCGCATCAGTCGTGCTGTTTGTTGTTTCTGGCATGCTCGGTGTTTACCTGTTCCGCCGCTACCGGGGGACCAGCGCCCTCATTGACGCCGGGGGTGACGCCGGGGCCGATACCGGAGGGCCGACGTCATGACCCTGCCGTCTGCGGGCTCCGTGGGGCTCACTAAGCGGGCCGTGGTGTTGCTCTCGGGCGGGCTTGATTCGGCGACCGTGCTGGCGATCGCCCAACGGGATGGGTTTGAAGCCTATTGCCTCTCTTTTCGCTATGGCCAGCGCCACGCGACGGAGCTCGACGCATCACTGGCCATTGCCCAGGCGTTTGGCGCCGCGCGTCATGTCACCCTGCCGATTGATCTCGCTTCCTTTGGCGGTTCGGCGCTCACCGGCGATATGCCGGTGCCCAAAGACCGCGGTGAAGCGGCGATGGCGGACGGTATTCCCGTCACCTATGTACCTGCGCGCAACACGGTCTTCCTCTCTTTGGCGCTGGCCTGGGCGGAAACGCTGGGGGCGGGCGATATTTTCATCGGCGTCAATGTGCGCGATTATTCGGGCTATCCCGATTGCCGGCCCGCCTATATCAAGGCGTTTCAGGAGATGGCTAATCTCGCTACCAAAGGCGCGGTGGAAGGCACGTTGCCGGTGCGCATCCACACGCCGCTGATTGACATGACCAAGGGCGATATCATTCGCCTTGGAACGACCCTCGGTGTCGATTACGCCATGACCCGCAGCTGTTATGACCCCGACGATCAGGGCCGTGCCTGTGGGGCGTGCGATTCCTGTATTTTGCGGCGCAAGGGCTTCGCCGAAGCGGGCGTTCAAGATCCGACAATTTATCAGGGCCGGGGCTGAGACGTGACTTACGCGGTCAAGGAGCTTTTCGCGACCCTGCAAGGTGAAGGCGCCCATACCGGCCGTGCCGCCGTGTTCTGCCGCTTTACCGGCTGTAACCTGTGGTCGGGGTTGGAACGTGATCGCGACACGGCGGTCTGCCAATTCTGCGATACCGATTTTGTGGGCATGGACGGCCCCGGCGGCGGCAAGTTTGAGGGGGCGGCGAGCCTCGCCCTTGCTGCCCGGGCGGTCTGGGACGCCGAATGTGGGGAGGAGTCCCCCTTCGTTGTCTGCACGGGGGGTGAGCCGCTCTTGCAACTGGATGCGGCGTTGATCAGTGCCTTTCACGATGCTGGTTTTGAAGTGGCGGTGGAAACCAACGGCACGATTCCGGCCCCTGCCGGGCTTGATTGGGTCTGCGTTAGCCCCAAGGCGGGGGCAGCACTCAAGCAGACGGCGGGGCATGAGCTCAAACTGGTCTATCCCCAAGCAGACGCCCAGCCCGAGCAATTCGCGGGGCTTTCCTTCACCCATTTTTTCCTGCAGCCGATGGATGGCCCGGCCCGTGATGCCAATACCGACGCGGCGATCCGCTATTGTCTGGCCCATCCCGGCTGGCGGTTGTCGCTTCAGACACACAAAGTCATAGGATTGCGGTAGTCTCGCCCATGGAAATTTTCAAACGATTCACTTTCGAGGCGGCCCACCGCCTGCCCAACCTGCCGGCCGATCACAAATGTTCGCGCCTGCACGGTCATTCCTTTACCGCCGAGCTGCACGTGAGCGGCCCGATCACCCCGCCCGAGGATTGGGTGATTGATTTTGCCGATGTGAAATCCGTCTTCCAGCCGATTCTGGATCGTCTCGATCATCATTACTTGAATGAGATCGGCGGCCTTGAAAACCCCACCAGTGAGGTCATCGCGCGCTGGATCTGGCGCGAAGTGAAGCCTGTGCTGCCGGCGCTTTCCAAGGTGGTATTGTTCGAAACCTGTACCGCCGGCTGTATCTATGCCGGTGAGGACGACTGACCCGACGTTATGGGCGCCGTTACCGCCGCATTGCGTGGCGCGAGTTGATTGAGCCGGTCGAGAATATAGAGCAGGGTCGAAAAAATCGCGTAGATCATAAAAAAGAAATTAACGACCGGAATAAGAATCAGCGCCGCCCAGAGCAGGGATTGTCGTCCCATGCGTTCGGCCACGAAATAAAAGCCGATGGCAAACGGCAGCGCGATCACAATGATCGAGATCAGGCTCGCCGCGTGAAAAGCAAAAAAACCGTCACCGTACATCATGGATCGTCTCCTTGAGTAGTTGAAACTCTAGCCGCGTCCGCGATAGGGCTCGACCAAAAGCGGCGGGATATGGACGCCCGTGGGCGGCTCTCCCGATTGGTAGAACACGTCAATGGGGATGCCGCCGCGCGGATACCAGAAGCCACAAATGCGCAGCCAGTTGGGCTTCATCGCTTCGCGCAGACGCTTGGCGATGGTCAGCGTGGTGGATTCATGGAACGCGCCGGTGTTGCGCCAGGACGCCAGGAACAGCTTCAGTGACTTGCTTTCAATGCAGGAAGCGCCGGGCACGTAATCGATGACGAAATGGGCGAAATCGGGCTGGCCGGTGATCGGGCAGAGGCAGGTAAACTCCGGGCAGCTAAAGCGCACCAGAAAGGCGGTGCCGGGATCGGGGTTGGCAAAAGTCTCGAGCTTGGCCTCTTCCGGGCTGGCCGGCAGCGGGCTCGGGGCGCCCAATTGGGTGAGGGCGGGCTTTTCTGGCGTATCGGTCATGTTGCCAGTCTAGGCCGGGCACCGGGCCTTGAAAAGGGCTCTGGCCGATGGTGGCTCAAGGCGAAAATGGCCCGCCACATGGCGTGCGTGCTATATTATGAGTCCCTGCCAACCCAGTGAGAGCCAGTGAGAGAGAGCCATGCCCACATTTGATATTGTGTCGCGCACTGAATTGCCCGAGGTCGACAACGCTGTCCAGGGTGCCATGCGGGAGATCGGCACCCGCTACGATTTCAAGGGCAGCACCAGCTCGATCGAACGCAATGATGAAACCCTGCTGATCAAGTCCGAAGACGAATTGAAATTGAAGCAGGTCCAGGAATTGTTGCGCGGCCATATGGCCAAGCGCAAGGTCGATGTCGGCGCGCTGGAATTTAAGACCCCGGAAAAAGCCTTCGCCAATTCATTGCGCCAGACGGTGTTGATCAAGCAAGGGGTGGAGCGCGAACTGGCCCAGAAGATCATGAAAATCATCAAGGGTGCGAAGCTGAAAGTTCAGGTCACCATCCAGGGAAATGAGTTGCGCGTCATCGGCAAAAAGCGCGATGATCTGCAAGAAGCCATCGCCCTGCTCAAGGCCAGCAAGATCGAGCAACCGCTTCAATATGTGAATTTTAGGGATTGAGATAACGCGGGCATGCGTTCCCATGCCCGTTCTTGAATGATTGAAATAAGATCAGGCCCGTCAGAGGCCAAAATATAAAAATTATAAAAAATGAGGGAACTGCCGTGTCCAGCATGAGCATGACGATTAAGCCCCAGGTCCGCATTCTTGGTCTGGTTGGGGCTGGCCATATGATGAGCCATTTTTATTCCAACACCCTCCCGCCGCTGTTGCCGTTGCTCAATAGCGACCTCGGTATCAGCTACACGATGCTGGGGGCGTTGCTCAGCCTGCGGGGTATCATGTCGTCGGGTATGCAGATGCCGGCCGGTATTCTGGTCGACCGCTACGGCGCTAAATTGATCCTGTCGATCGGTCTGGCGATGTGTGCGTTCGGCACCCTGATGACGGCGAGTGCGGTGGATTACTGGATGATTCTTGCCGGCGGTATCGTGCTCGGTATCGGCAATAGCGCCTTTCACCCCGCCGATTACAGCATCCTCTCGGCCAGCATGGACGAAAAGTTCATGGGCCGCGCTTTCAGCCTGCATTCGTTCTTTGGCAATATGGGCAACGCCATTGCGCCGGTGGTGCTGATCAGCATCACGGCTCTCTACAGCTGGCGTGTTTCGCTGATGGTGGCGGGCATCGCCGGCTTCGTCATCCTGGCCGGTTTGCTGACCCAGTGGAAATACATCTCCGAAGATTCGATGCCCAAAACCACCAAGCAAAAAGCGCAAGAGCCTGCCAACACGGCTGACGATGCGGGACCCCAATCCACCTGGGAAGTTATGCGCTACATCCTGACCTCCCCCGCCATCCTGTTCCTGTTTCTCTATTACTGCATGAATACGCTGGCCGGTGGTGGCTTGCGCAATTTCGCGGTGGCCGGGTTGGTGGAAACCCATGCCACGGCGGCGACGGTCGCGAATGCCGCATTCACAGCCTTCCTGGTCGCCAATGCGGCCGGTGTTCTCGTCGGCGGCTGGCTGGCCGATCATTCCCGGCGCCACGAAATGATTGCCGCCGTCGGGCTCGCGATATCGGCCGGGGTCCTCGTGCTGGTTGGCGCCTATACCCTGCCGGCGATCCTTCTGGCGGTGACCTTTACCTTTGCCGGGTTGACTAATGGCTTGATCGGTCCGGCGCGGGACATGCTGATCCGCCGCGCTAGCCCTAAGGGATCGGTGGGCAAGGTGTTCGGTTTTGTCTTCTCCGGCCAAACCATCGGCCAGGCAGTCGCGCCGCTCGCCTTCGGCTTCATGATCGATAGCGGCGTGCCAGCGTGGATCTTTTACACCTCGGCGGGGTTCACCCTGCTGTGCATGGTGGTGGTGCTGATCTCGGCGAAATATTCCCGCCCCGCTTAAGCATGGAAGTGGAGCGTAGCCCAGTTATCGGGTTCTGACAGACGGTCAAAATAAAGGCGGCCGGCACCATTGGCACCGGCCGCCCAGGGGCAGGGGATATTTTATTGCGACAGGTTAATCTCAACCCGCCGGTTGCGGGCCTCGGCTTTGCCGTCCGCCGTTGCGACGGCGGGGCGTGTTTCACCAGAGGCGCTCGAGCGAATGATGTTGGCGCGGATACCGCCGCGGGCTATCGCCTTGGCAACGACCTGGGACCGGCGTTGGGAAAGTTTCTGGTTGTAGCTGCTTTTGCCGGCGCGGTCGGCATGGCCAGAGAGGGTGATCGAACGGGCTCCCTTGTCCTTGGCCCATTTAATCACCTCGGCAATGATGGCGGTGCCCTTGGCCGTGATTTTGGCGCTGTCAAAAGCGAAATAGACGCCGAAAGCGGCGGTCTCGGCTTTCGCCATCGCTTTGGGGGCCACTTTTAAGGCCGCCAGAACTTTGGCGAGAGAATCTTCAAAACCTGCGCGGCAGGCAGCGATGTGCTTGGGCTGGTCATTTTCTTCCTGCTGCTCCATCCAGCAGTCGAACATGGCTTGGGCATGGGCAGCATGTGTCGGGGCCTTCTCCCGGCCCGTGCCGTCAAGGGCGGCGACCAGCCGGCTGCGTGCACCGCGCAAGTCGCCAACGGTGGCCTTGGGCAATTTGCGCTGCTTCATCTCTTCGGGAAGCTGTGGTCCGCCTTTCGCGGCTTTAAGGGCCCGGTCGGCATATTTCAACGCATTGAAATTGTCGGACTGTTTTGCTTCTGATTCGGCTTGCTTGACGTATTCGCTGTGAAGGGCCATGTAAAAAGCGCTGCCTCCCGGCGTGACAGATTTCATGTCATCGAGCTTTTGATACGAGGCGCAGCCGCCGAGGGTAAGCCCCAGCGCTGCCAAGGTCGGTAAAATGGTATTTTTCAAACGCATGATTTACTCTCCTTATTTGTGATTATATGTATAGACTGACTTATGGATTGAATAGTGTCAATTTCCCGTATTAGAAATTTTGAGTACTCAATTTGGTCTAGATTTGAGATGGCAGGATGCGGGGTTAAAGTGCTTCGATATCGCCCTTAGCCAGGCCTGTTTCCCAGGCCTCAACGACCTCAGAGAAGCGCCCCTGTTCGATGGCGCCGCGCAGCGCGGCCATCAGGTCCTGATAGAAGGTCAGATTATGGGTGGTGAGCAGCATACCGGCCAGCATTTCCTCGGCCTTGAACAGGTGATGGAGATAGGCGCGTGAAAATTGTGCGCAGGCCGGGCATTTGCATTCGGCGTCCAGGGGGCGGGGATCTTCGCCGTGGCGGGCATTACGCAGGTTGATCTCACCGCGCCGGGTAAAGCCCTTGCCGGTGCGCCCAGAGCGCGTCGGCATCACACAATCGAACATGTCGACCCCGCGCGCCACGGCGCGGATCAGGTCAAGCGGTGTGCCGACGCCCATCAGGTAGCGTGGTTGATCATTGGGTAGATGCGGCACGGTCACCTCGAGGGTTTTGAGCATCGCCTCCTGGCCTTCGCCGACCGCAAGCCCGCCGATAGCGTAGCCGTCAAAGCCGATTCTGGTCAGCGCCTTGGCCGATTCTTCGCGCAAATCCCCGTAGATGCCGCCCTGCACAATGCCGAACAAGCCGTAGCCCGGCCGCGCGGTGAAGGCATCGCGTGAGCGCTGCGCCCAGGTCATCGACAGGCGCATGGAAACGGCCGCTTCATCCGCCGTGGCGGGGAAGGGGGTGCATTCATCGAGGACCATAGTGATATCGGCGTCGAGCTGGCGTTGAATATCGACGGCGCGTTCGGGGGTTAGCTCAACGATCGCGCCATCGAGGTGCGAGCGGAAGGTGACGCCGGCTTCGGTAATCTTGCGCAGTTCCGACAGGCTCATCACCTGATAGCCGCCCGAATCGGTCAAGATTGGTCCCGCCCAGCCCATGAACCGATGCAAGCCGCCGAGCCTTTCGACCACGTCCGAGCCTGGGCGCAGCATCAAATGATAGGTATTGGCGAGGATCATATCGGCGCCGGTGGCACGCACCGCCTCGGGCATCATTGCCTTGACCGTGGCGCGGGTGCCGACCGGCATGAAGGCCGGGGTTTCGACCGCACCATGGGCGCATGCAATACGCCCGCGCCGCGCTGGTCCGTCACTGGCGATGAGGTCGAAACTGAAAGCGGGGATGCTCATCGGTCCATAATCCGGGCCCCGGGTGCCGGGCGCAACAGGCAACAATCACCGTAGGAATAAAAGCGATAGCGCATCTGTTTGGCGTGCTCGTAGGCCGCTTTCATACGGTCAAGCCCGGCGAAGGCGGCGGTCAGCATGAACAGGGTCGACTTCGGCAGGTGAAAATTAGTGAGCAACAGGTCGACGGCGCGGAATTTGTATCCCGGCGTGATGAAGATATCGGTCTCGCCACTGAACGGGTGCAGCTTGCCGTTCTCA
>JBLHLO010000111.1:0-7288 GCA_047621105.1 Alphaproteobacteria bacterium | reverse complement strand
CCTTGTAGGTCAGCGTGCAGCTCATGCCGTTTTTGAGGGCAGATGCTTTGGCTTTCTTGCCAGCAACCATGATCGACGTTTTCTTGCCAACCTTGCCACGGCCCTTGACCTTACCGCCCTTCATGTCTTTGCCCTTGAAACGGAATTTCTTACCGTCCTTGGAGACCTTGGCCAGCTTCACCATGGCGGTGATGACCGGAATCTTGGCCATCTGCACTTTTCCGGTGGGCAGGGAGGCTTCACGCAGACCGGCGACGACTTCAGGTGGGCTCGCGAACATTTCCGTGAGCAGTTTCTGAATTTCGTCCCCATAGATGGGATCGATCCCCATGCGGGCCTTCTTGGCGGCGGCCAGCAGCTTGGGATCGGTGCTGGCTTTTACGAACGCGGCGCGCACCGCGGCGACCTTGTCCTTAGACACGCCCGGACCCATTACATAGGGGTAGCCGAATTCATTGACCGCAAATTTAAGGAACAGAATTTTGCGGGTCTTTTCATCTTTAGCAAAATCGAGTGCGACGGGGACGTCTCTTAGCTCAGGCGCGCTGCTTTTTTTTGCGCCCATCTGGAAGAGCAGGATCAGCTTGCCGGCTTTGACACGGCTGTAATCGCCGGATTTGATTGAGGACCAGGAGTTGGTGGCCCGGCCCATAACCTCACCACGCTGCATGGCGAGGTTGACTTCGGAACCGCCGGGATAACCTGCGATCATACGGAACTTCATGCCAAGTAGCCGGTTCATGATATAGCCGGTGACAATAGAATCACCGGTGGCGCCGGTGCCACCGGCGATGAATTCCTTGTTGTAGAGATCCTTATAGGACCTGATGCCCGAGGCATGCCAGGCAACTGCTATGGAGGTTTCACGCTGCAGTGAGCCGATCCAGTTCATCTTCAATGGATCAAACTGAGCGCGCGAGTCTTTGCCCGTGATCAGGGGTTCGACCGGAATGCCCCGCTGCGGTGCGCCGATGATCGACCCATCCTGAGGCGCGGCGTTGGCAAGAAAATTGGTCATCACTAGCGACCCACTACCGGGCATGTTCTTGGCGATAATCCGAGGTTTGCCGGGAATGTATTGGGCGATATAGCGCGCCGTCATACGCGCGTAGCGGTCATAGCCGCCGCCTGTGGACAGGCCGATCAGCATGGTGACGCGTTTGTTTTTGTAAAAATCTTTGACGGCATCGGCCTGGGCCGGTGCGACGCTGTAACCAGTCACAAGACAGGCCGCTGCGAGGGCGCCGATGACACGGGTAATCTTCATAATATGCCTCCTGTTAGGGATGATTTTGCTCTTGATGTTGGGGGGATGATAACATCGCGGCCCTTTCCGTTAAATCGGAAAGGGCCGGATGCGGGGCCCTAATCGGGGCCGAAAGTGTAGTAATCAGGTATTATTTGCGTTTCTTGGCCTTCTTGGCGGGCGCTTTTTTCGTCGGCGCCTTCTTCGCTTTGGCCTTTTTTGCAGGGCCCTTTTTGGCATTCTTGGCCTGACCTTCACCCCGGCCACCGTCAGAAGAACGCCGACCAACTGCATCATCCTTTTCGGTCCAGGCGTCGATCATGTACCGCCCACCGGCGGCGACGATCTTACGGCCCCGTGCCAGCGCGGCTTGCAGGCCCTTGACCGTCTTGACGGGGCCTTCGGTTTCAAAGCCCTGAGCGCGGGCAAGGCCGCAGATATCCGGTGCCGGATCGTCAATACGCAGACCAATCCAGCGGTTTTCAGGGGCCCGGTCACGGGTAATGGCAACGTGGTGTTGATGGGCTTCGTCATTGAAGTAGGAACGGTTGTTCATGACCACGGCAAGCAGTGGGATGCGCATGCGTGAGGCGGTCCACAATGCGTTGACCCCCATCGAGCAATCGCCGTCGCCAAGCATGGTGACGGGAATGCGCCCGGCATCGCGATAGGCGAGAGCGCAGCCGACCGATTGGCCCGGACCGGCACCGACGCCGCCGCCCGAATCATTGCCTGAGAAATCCAAGGGGTCCTTCCAACGTGCCGCAGTCCCCGGGAAGCCGGTTGAAATGTGGCAGAGGGAAATCTTCGGATCGGAACAGACGAAATCGGACATGACGAGGTGGAAATCTTCCGCCTCCATGCTTCCTGTGGTTTTAGGCTTGGCCTTGGCGGCAGCGGAATTGGTCCAATGGCTGATCTTGGCGACCGCGGGCTTGAGGGTGGTGCCCTTGCCGGTCGGCTTACCCTTAACACCCAGTTCATCAAGCATCTGCTGGATGAACATATCTGGATCTGCCAGCACGTTGATATCGGCAGCGGACAAGGCCTGGTAATCCATGTTCCAACCGTTGTGCATGTATTGCTGTAAGGAGACGTTGATTACCGTCGCATCGGTTGGGTTCTGGCTCTGCGTTTGGCCGGTGCTGAGCCTGAGAAGGCCTGCAAGGTCGAGCCAGCCGAAATTGAGAAGCAAATCGGCTTTCTTGATCAGGTCCTTGTCGTCGTCATTAGGCCGTACGCAAGGTTGAGCGACATGGGCGGGATGTTCGGTCGGGAACATGGAACCGGCACGCAAATTGCTGAGCACGGCGCAGCCAAGTGCTTCGGCCAGTTTGACGCGGTTGTCCCAGGCCTTCTGGTTGCGATCACCCCGACCCAGCAGCATCACGGGCAGCTTGGCCTTCTGAATGGCGGCGATAGCCTTTTGTATGGTCGCCCGATCAGCGGCCGGTGGCGGTGCCGGCTGGAAGCGGCTGACATCAGGGACGACCACATCGTCGCCAATGGTTTCTTCCTGTAATCCGGCATCAAGACAGATGTAGACCGGGCCACAGGGCTTGGAGCGGGCGATTTGGTTGCCGCGCAACACCGATTCAATGGCAGCTTGTGCTGATTGCGGTTCATCGTCCCACTTGATGTAATTGCGGATCAAAGCGGCATGATCTTTGGAAGTGTGAATCCAATCGATCCAGGGGCGGCGAATATTGGCATCGATCGGCCCGTTGGCACCAAACATGACGATCGGTGCGCGGCCTTCCCAGGCGCAGAAGATCGCCATGGAGGCGTGCATCAGGCCGACATTGGTGTGAATGGCAACGGCCATTGGGTTGTCGGTTACCCGCGCGTAGCCATCGGCAATGGCGACCGAATGTTCTTCGTGCAGGCAGATCAGCATCTGCGGGTTTTCATTGCCGAGATAATTGACGATTGAATCATGAAAGCCGCGATAACTCGCACCCGGCACCAGTGCCATGTATTTGAAGTCCAGCTGACGTGTCACTTCGGCAATGGCATCGGATGCCCAACCCATACGAGGATTGCCGAGCTTGACCGGACGGTCGAGGCGATCCGTCGCCGTTTTTTTGCTGCTGGATCGGGTTGCGGGTTTTCTTTTTGCGGCTTTCGCCATGATGTCGTCCTCCACTGTGTGATTGGCACCGTTGCCCGATGCCTGTGTTGAGATCATACCAGCCGGGATCGTCGCGACAAGCCTGTGATCCCTTGAAATCTTTGCTAATGCAGCCCTATGAGAGGCGAATGAGGTCTAGTGTCACGCTCTCACCGAGTGTCACGTCGAGATTTTGCGTCGTAAAACCATCCTTCGTAACGGTAAGGATGTAGCCACCACTTGCCGGGTCGAGCCGGTCTATGCGGAAATCTCCGAAAGCATCGGTTTCAGTAGCAGCCACGGTTTCAGCACCTTTTTGCAGGGAAATCCGGGCACCAGACAGGCATTCTTCCTGGCCTTTGACGAGGCCTGCCACCTGACCGGCGATGAAGCATTTGGTGTAACGGTAGAGATTCTTATAAAAGACCCTCGGCTTTGTGGCGGCGGTCGGGTCCAATTCCTCGAGCCCTTCACTGGCCCGGATATGTGACATCTCCGTGTCCTCTACCTTGACCGCGCGAAAGGCGCCAGTGGGGCAGGCGGTGGCGGCACGGGGTTCCTTCCAGCCGGAATCCAGCAGATGGGCGTCGAACGGCCAGGCCTGGGGCAATTGCTTTTCTTCATTCCAGAACACCGCATCGTAAGGGCAGGCATCGACAATTTGCTTTTGCCCCTTGGCCTTGATGGGGTCGATGATGACGATCCCGTCAGCACGCTTGGTAATGGCCCCATCTTTGGCGGCCTTCATGCAGGGCGCGTCGTCGCAATGCTGGCACATGACCGGTAGGTAGGCGACATCGACCAAGGGAGTCTGGCCGCGCTCCTTGCGCTTTATGTCGATCCAACGATGGCCGTGGCGCGGCATTTCCGCCGCAACCCCCGGCCAGTCGTTGCCGGCGTATTCGTCTTGGCAGCTCAGCGCGCAGAGATTGCAATTGGTGCATTCCGCCACGTCGATGATGATGTTCCACTTCTTCACGTCTTCTCTCCGGTTACGCAGCGAAAGTTATTCGGCAGGCACGGGTTGGGCGGCTTTAGTCACTTCGGGCTGGGCCGTTTCGCAAATATAGTCGGGGTTGCCATCCCAGATTTCCACCTCGATCAAGGCCGTGGACGACGCCATGGAATGGGCCTGCTTCACTTGCGATTTTTTGGGACTCAACAGGTTGAGGCAACCGCCGATATCGACACTCTTGCCCGGCTCACCAAGCGGTTTGTAATTGGCCGAGGATTCATAGCCGTGGGCAACACCTGTGCCGAGCCGGTTGGTGATCATCGCGGCGCAGATGACGGCGCCGCGTTCATTGTAGACCTTGACCAGATCGCCGGTGGTAATGCCTCGTGCTTGGGCGTCTTTGCTGTTGAGGCGAATGATCCAGTAGTAATGCCCGTTCACCAATATGCGGTGGTCAGGAATGTCATTAATGAAGCTGTCCTTGCCATCGCCTTGAGTGTGGAAACTGAAGCGCGGGTGCGGGGTAAGCAATTGCAGTGGGTATTTTCCAAAGCGTGGGTCGTGGATGCCTTCGAACGCTGGGTTGTACTTAACGATGGGCGGGCGTTCGGGGTCGTCCTTGTCAAACCGCATCAGGCTCGAACATTCAAATTCCAATTTACCTGACTGGGTTTGCAGGCCCTTGAGAAATTCTCCGCCGTAATCGGATGGCAGGGGGTGAGGTTCCGGGACATCCTTTTTACGGTTTTCGGCAAACCAGCGGAATGAGGTTGGGGCGCGCAATTTCTCTTTTTCCGACGGCACCACGTAATAGCCTTTGCGGATGAACTCCTTCCACGAAATCACTTTCGCCAGGTCAGAGCCATCGAATTGCCGTTTGACCCAATCAAGTTCGCCCATGCCTTCGGAGAAATAAGCGCTAAGGCCGAGGCGCTTGCAGATGTCGTTGAAGATTTCGTAATCCGAACGGGATTCGCCCAAGGGCTCAATGCATTTGTGTTGGAAGACAATAACCCGGTGGTTGAGTTGCATCTGGCCGTGATGGGCATAACCGCCGAGTCCGGCCCATTCGGAAATGTCGGGCCGCTCGAAATTGGTGCAGGCGGGTAGGATGACATCGGCAAATTGGGCCTCGCCTTCCATCCAGATGCTTTGGTTGACGACGAATTCGATGTTGGCCGAACGATAGGCCGCAATCCAGCGGTTCGAATCGGGCATGGTCGAGAGGGCCGAGCCGCCATATTTGTAGAGCATCTTGACCGGCGAATGGCCGGGCATGGGATAGACGATCTTGCGAAACTGATGTTCGATCGATTTGCCATCCCACATATAGCCTTCGGCTTTGCCCTCGAGGATTGCTTCGGGAAATTGCAGACGCGGAATCTTCTGGCCGGGTGTGTTCATGGTCGGCAATTGCGGCATGCGTTGGAATAACTGGACCGCCATCGCCGTGTGTTCCATGTCACCGGACATGCCGCCCTCGGCATAGCCTGGGAAATAGAAGTTGAAGTCAACCGGGGTGCCCCATTGCAGATTGCCGAAATTGATGCCGGGTTTGCCGAGCCCCTGCATGGCCATCAGACAGACGCAGACCCGTGCCCATTGGATGCCGGTGGCATTGCGGCAGGCACCGCCGTGGCCGGTACCCCAGCCACCAGCGCCCAGATAGGTGCGTTTGGTGCCCCATTCACGTGCCAGCGCACGAATTTCACGGGCCGGTACGCCGGTCTCAACCTCGGCCCATTCGGGGGTTTTGGGGATGCCGTCTTCTTCGCCGGTAAGATAGGCCTTCCACACATCAAAGCCTTTGGTGTGGCTGGCGACATAATCTTTGTCGTAAAGATTTTCGGTAATCCAGACATAGGCCAAAGCCATGCCCAATGCGGGCGAGGTCGTTGGCTTGGGCGCGATCCACTTGCCCCCTAAGAACTGGGCGGTGTCGTTGAAATAGGGATCGATGTGGACGATCTTGATGCCGGAGTCTTTCAGCCACTGACGGCGTACGGTGCCTTCGGCGGCGCCGTAAGCACCCGATGTCGCCTCTGGATTGGCGGACCAGAAGACGATCATTTCGCAGTTCTGCAGGCAATCTTCGACGGTGCCGTAGCTTTCGCACTGGCCGACGCGCAATGAATAGCCCCAGTGATGGGTCGCCCCCCAATACCAGCCTTCCCAGCTATCGGGGTTGTGATGAACCTCGGTGTGGCCGATGGCGTTCATAAAGCGGAAGTTGGCCGACAGGTAATAGCCGATATTGCCCCAAGTATGATGCGAGCCATGGGAAGAGGCGATGGCACCAGGCCCGTGTTCGCGCTTCATACGCTTGATTTCGCCGGCGACAATGTCGAGCGCTTCATCCCAGGAAATACGCTCGTAGCCGGAAACGCCACGGTTCTGCGGATTGCGTTCGCCGTTCGGATCGAAATCCACGCGTTTCATCGGATAGAGACAGCGATCCGGTGAATAGATGATGGATTTGAAGTTCTGCCCGTGGGCGGCAAGCGTCGTTTTACGCGGCGGTGTGTAGGATTTCCCCTTTGCGGTGATGGTCCAGGGTTGGGGGTCATTGTCATCGAAAACGATCGGGGCGAGGCGTTGGATTTTGCCGTCCTTCACATCCACGAATACAGGGCCGCCATTGGTCATGGATGTGAACCGCGTGCCGCCATCGGCATTGGAGCGGCCATATTTCCAACCGATCGTTTGAGTCAACAGTGTGGTGCGGGTGAACCAGTTGGTGAGCTCATCCGGCCCATCCATCTTCAGCTTGAAGTCCTTGATGGCGTCGATCTGTGCTTGCTGGTTTATCGGCGGCATCAAGAGACCGGCGGCGATTGCCGCATTCTTGAAGCTGATGACCACATCAGCATCGGCTTTGACCCCGGCGCCTGACCTAAGACCATTTTCGGAGAAGGCGAACCATCGACCTTCGCTGCTGTCTTCCGTCTTCATCTGGGCGGTAAAGGTTTTTTCTCTG
>JBLHLO010000110.1:0-7365 GCA_047621105.1 Alphaproteobacteria bacterium | reverse complement strand
GCGGCACTAAAGTGTCGGGCGACAGCACAAAATCAAGGCTCCAAAATTCGCGCCACCCTGCAATGCGTGCAAAGGGCTCGCGCGCAGCGCGGCGAAGAAATGCACTTTCGAATAGGGCAGCGTCAGAGGTGCTCACCGGCTGATCGGGGGCCGCCACCCGGCGCGCGGGATCAAGACCAAGGATGGCATCCGCCAATGCCAGTGCCTCACGCCGGGGATCGTCCAAGCCGGCCGCCCGCAAACACTTGGTCGCAGCCGCCAATAGGGCGGAAAGTGCCTGCCCCCCGCTCATAATTCAGCCTTCACCGTTTGGGCCTCATTGCAGCTGGGAAAGCCGCGCCGCCTGATCCTCAGCCGTCAGCGCGTCGATGATTTCATCAAGCGCCTCACCCGCCAACACGCGATCAAGCTTATGCAGGGTCAGGCCGATTCTGTGGTCGGTGACGCGCCCTTGAGGAAAATTATAGGTGCGGATGCGTTCTGAGCGATCGCCGGAACCGACCTGTGAGCGACGGTTGGCCGCGCGTTCGGCATCCTGTCGCCCCCGTATGTGATCATACAGACGCGCCCGCAAAATCTTCATCGCCTTGGCCTTGTTCTTGTGCTGCGATTTTTCATCTTGCTGGGATACGACAATACCCGTTGGCAGATGGGTAATGCGCACCGCCGAATCGGTGGTATTGACCGACTGTCCCCCTGGACCTGAAGCGCGGAACACATCAATCCGCAGTTCTTTATCCTGGATATCCACATCCACTTCCTCGGCCTCCGGCAACACGGCAACGGTTGCCGCAGAGGTATGAATGCGGCCCTGGGTCTCCGTTTCGGGAACGCGCTGGACGCGATGGACACCTGATTCGAATTTTAGGCGGGCAAATACACCGGTGCCCGAGATAGACGCAGTCGCATCTTTATACCCGCCCATGTCCGATTCGGAGACTTCCATCACTTCAAACTTCAAACGGTGCCCATCGGCGTAGCGCTGATACATACGGAACAGATCGGCTGCGAACAACGCAGCTTCTTCACCGCCCGTACCGGCGCGCACCTCGAGAATAGCATTGCGTTCATCAGCTTCATCCTTGGGCAACAGGCCGATACGAATGGCATTCTCCAAGGCCGGCAATTGTTCGCCAAGCGCCGTGAGTTCATCCTCAGCCATAGATTTAACGTCAGCGTCTTCATCAGGGCTGTCGATCATCGCATGAAGAGACTCGATCTCGGCGCGGGTTTCATTCCATTTCTGAATGGCGGCAACAATATCGGTCAGCTCGGCATATTCTTTACTGAGCTTGCGGCGCGCCTCAACCTCGAGATTGGCCCCAGCGGCAAGCCGCGCCCCAAGTGCCCCATAGTTTGCCACCATCTGCTCGAGTTTATCTTCGATCCCGGCCAAAGATCCTTCGGCTGGGCGCTTTTCCACACTCACGTTGCGTCTCCCGTATATAAAAAACTGCCCATCTTAAGGGGTGTCATCATTTGGCCCACGCTTGTTCCTACGCTCGCCCAAGCCAAAAAGGCGGGCAATCAGGCCAGGGGCCCCGCTCGGCGCGCCCTGCCCCACGTCCCCTTCCCCCGAGGCCGCCATGTCGCGCAGCGCGCGCGAGGGCGCATGGAGAAGCCGGTTAACCAAGAGCCGCGTCGCCTCATCGGCAGTAATACCTGGCTGCTCGCGCAGCAAAGTTGCCCGCACATCTTCGAAATGGCTGCGCAGTTCCGTCACTACCGGCGCGGCGGCGCGGCCGCCTTCAACGGTGGAGAAATGCACCACCTCATCCTCAACAATAGCACGCGCTTCGGCCGCCGCCTGAATACGCCTGTCTTGCCCCACCAGAGCAATCCCTTCGAGATCATGGAGGTCGAACAAATAGGCGTCATCGATATCACGCACCGCGCGTTCAACGTCGGGGGGGATGCCTGCATCGAGCAGGAAAATGGGGCGAAACCGGCGCGCTTTAAGCGCCGCGCCCACGTCATCAGCACAAATTGCCGATTCGCGCCCGCCGAGTCCTGCCAAAACAATATCGAACCCCGCGAGCGATGCCCCGACCCCATCCATCGCCATACGATGGGCACCAAGCCGGGCCGCCAATGCATCGGCGCGTGAATCCAAGGGATCGGCCACGGTGATCTCGGTCAAGCCATCAGCTTTCAAGCGTTCAATCACGGCAACGCCGATCTCAGCACCACCGACCATTAACGCCCGCGCGCTATCAAACCGGCCCAGAACCTCACGCGCCACCTGAGTGCAAGCGGATACGATCGAGACCGCACTTTCACCAATCACGGTTTCACTGCGCGCCCGCTTGGCGCATGCAAAGGCAGCATCAAACACGCGCCCGAGGTTGGCGCCCGCGGCGCCAAGCTCACTGGCCCGCCGGTGTGCTTCCTTGACTTGGCCCAGCACCTCCGGCTCACCCACCACCTGACTTTCGAGCGAAGACGCAATGGCAAACAGATGTGTGAACGCCGCCACCCCCGTCAGCGTAAAAAAGGCGCCTTCGATACGGCTATCAGTCATCCCGGCTGCCGTTGCCAGCGCGCTACGGACGGCGCGTGCCGCGGCCTCCGGTTGATCGGCAAGGATCGCGATCTCAACACGATCGCAGGTGGCGAGAACCACCGCTTCATTAATGCCCTTGGCTTGGAGGACCTCATAGAACCCGGGCAAGGCGTTGTCTTCGATAAACAAGGCATCGCGCAATTCCTGACCGGCGGTACGGTGGTTCGCCCCCGTGATGACAAAGCGGCCCTCAAGGAAGGCCTGGGCAGGAGAAATCATAGGGCTGTCGCTGGGCATGAGGGCCACCGGTCCGGCGCGCTAGAGGTCGCGGGCGAGACGATCCCCAACTGAATCGAGGGGAATGGCCTCCTGTTCGCCCGTTTCCATATCGCGGATCGTCGCCACGCCCTTGGCGATCTCATCATCGCCAAGGATAACGGCGCGAACCGCACCCAATCGATTGGCGCGTTTCATGCGCCGCGAAAGATTGCCGGAAAAACCGAGGTCTACTGTCAGCCCTTTTTGGCGCATCGCATGGGTCAGCTTGAGCGCGATCGCTTCAGCCGCAGCGCCGAGGGGAATAACGGCAATCGGCCGTGACGCCGGCACCGTGCCACTCGTCAACATGGCGAGGCGTTCGATTCCCGCTGCCCAACCAACGCCGGGGGTCGGCGGACCGCCCATTGTTTCAACCAGGCCGTCATAGCGGCCCCCCGCCAACACCGTGCCTTGGGCACCCAGTGCATCGGTCGTGAATTCAAATGCGGTGTGACAATAATAATCAAGGCCGCGCACCAAACGAGGATTGAGCGTGTAGGCAATATTCAATTGGTCGAGCCCGTCGCACACTTGGGCGAAGAAATCACGCGCTTCGGCCGTCAAGTGATCGTCGAACACCGGGGCATCGGCGACGATTTTTTTGTCGCCAGCATCCTTGGAATCAAGCACCCGCAGCGGATTGCGCTCAAGCCGCGCCCGGCTCTCTTCCGATAACTTATCCGCATGGGCGCTCAGGTAGTCGACCAGTGCCTTGCGATAGGCCGTACGGCTTTCACTGTCACCGAGGGTATTTAATTCAAGCGTCGTACGCTCAAGAACACCCAAGGCATCAAGGATATGCGCCCCAAGCGCAATCACCTCGACATCGCCCAATGGCGCCGCCACGCCCAGCAGTTCAACGCCGATTTGATGAAACTGGCGCAGACGCCCCTTCTGCGGCCGCTCGTGACGGAACATCGGTCCCCAGTAGAAAAACTTGAGGGGCAGGCTCTGGCCCAGCCCTCCCGAGATCAGCGCCCGGGCAATGCCGGCCGTGCCTTCAGGACGAAGTGTGATCTGATCGCCGGAGCGATCTTCGAAGGTATACATTTCCTTGGTAACAACGTCCGAGGTATCGCCAAGTGTCCGTTTGAACACATCGGTAAATTCGAAGATCGGCGTCGCCATCTCCTCATAGCCGTAGCGTTCGGCAAGGCCGCGTGCGGCATCAACGATATGGCGGTGCTTTCGCCCCTCTTCGGGCAACAAATCATGGGTGCCGCGTACCGGCTGTAGAGACGCCAAACCGTTTGCCCCGCTAACTGTTGGAAATGGCGGGGCGACAAACGTCAGCGCCATCATGCGCAACAGGATCAGTGGTGCTGTCAGCCCCGTCCGCTGCTTCAATTTCGGCGGCGCGTTTTTCCACCAACTCAACAATATGCTCAATCATATCGGTCTCACTCACCTTGTGATCGGGAGCGCCCGCCATATAAACCATATGCGTACCCCTACCGCCGCCGGTAATGCCGATATCGGTTTCCTTCGCTTCGCCGGGGCCGTTGACGACGCAGCCAATAATAGAAAGCGTCATCGGCGTGGCGATATGAGCAAGACGTTGTTCTAACGCGGCGACAGTATCAATGACCTGGAATTGCTGGCGCGCACACGAAGGACACGCAATGACATTGACCCCCCTATGACGCAGGTTAAGGGATTTGAGAATCTCAAACCCGGCATGAATCTCCTCCACCGGATCGGCAGCTAACGACACGCGTATCGTATCGCCAATCCCCGCCCATAAGAGCGTGCCAAGCCCAACTGCCGATTTTACGGTACCAGTGCGCAGCCCCCCGGCTTCGGTAATGCCGAGATGGAGTGGATAGTCACAAACCTCGGCCAGCCCCTGATAGGCAGCAACAGCCAGGAACACATCCGACGCCTTAACCGAAACCTTGAATTCGAAAAAGTCGTTATCTTCAAGAATACGCATGTGATCAAGGGCGCTTTCAATCAGCGCCTCTGGACAGGGCTCCCCATATTTTTCCTGAAGGTGACGCTCGAGGGACCCCGCGTTGACACCGATACGCATGGAACAATCATGCTCACGGGCGGCTTTGATCACATCACGCACGCGCTCGGCAGAACCGATATTGCCCGGGTTAATACGCAGGCATGCGGCGCCCGCCTCTGCCGCCTCAATGGCGCGCTTATAGTGAAAATGAATATCGGCGACGATCGGCACAGACACCTCAGGAATGATTTCCTTGAGGGCCCGGCTCGATTCTTTATCGGGGCAGGAAATACGGACGATGTCGGCGCCGGCCTCTTCAAGCGCATGAACCTGCGCGATGGTGGCAGCCACATCGGTGGTCAGCGTATTGGTCATAGACTGGACCGTGATCGGCGCGTCACCGCCTACAGGTACCGAGCCGACATGAATCTGGCGGCTTTTGCGACGATGAATTTCACGGTAAGGGCGTAAGCTCATAAGTGGTCCTAAATGACGGTACCGGGGATCGGGTTTGGGTAATAACTGGGCGCTCAAGCCCTAAAAATCAAGATATTCCCAAGTAAACAGAGGGTCCGACGCCCTAGCGCGCGATTGCCGTCCCCGCCTTGAGACGCTCAGGATCAAGCGCCACATCACGGCGTACCGCACCAAATGGGCCGATTGCCGGCACGATGGCACCATCAACCATGATTTCAATGGCCCCCGCGTTGCCCGTCAAAAGTGTCAGGCCCTTTTCGCCCGGGACCTTGTAACTATCCCCAGTGCGCAGAATGCGCATCATAACGACCCGCCCGCCAGTCCCCCGGATCTGGACCCAGCTATCGGCCTTGGCCCGAATTTCGATCTCGGCCGAGGCTGTCGCGGTTTGGGCAGCTGGGGCTGGGGCTGGGGCTGGGGCTGGGGCCAGCGAAGGCTCAGTCACTGTTGCAGGCTGGGGCGCCGGTTGCGGGGCGGGGACAGCAGCGGCTTCAGGTTGGGTCGCAGGTGCGGGCTTAGGCTGCGGTTCGGACTGAGGTTCGCGTTGAGGTTCGGGTTGAGGTTCGGCCACCTTTTCTGCTGCGGGTGCCGGTTTCGGAGCGATGGCTGCGCTTACCGTATCGGGCGGCGTCTCAGTAGGTGCCGCACTCTCTGATCCCGAGCTTTTACTTGTAGAAGCTTCCGTCGGGGCACTAGCTGGAGCTGGCATTTTTGTTTTGTCGCTTGCCACTTTCACATCGCCGCCCAACGAGGCCGGCACATGGGGCACCAGATCGGCGAGTTGCATATCGCGCGACGTGAGGTAATACCAGCCGCCATAGGCAGCGACCGCCATCAACACTGAAATCAGCAGGATCGCGCCCCGTGGGATGCGGCTTTCAGCAACCGGTTCGGGGAAGACCAGCGCCGCCTGCGCGGCGCCACCCTGGCATTCGATCTTAAACAATTGCACGGCCTCTTCACCATTGAGACCGAGGAAATGGGCATAAGAGCGTACAAAACCGATGGCATAGGCCTGTCCTGGCAGATGCGTTAAATCACCCGTTTCAAGCGCGGTCAGAAACGATTCCCGAATCATGAGGTGAACGGCCACATCTGCTACCTCGAGCTCCTGCTCTTGGCGAACATGCGCCAGCACCTCGCCGACGCGGGCATCACCCCGAGCAACAGCCGCCAGCGCATCGTCACCATCGACGGGCTCATCAAATAGAATTTTACGCTTGGGCGGACGGTCAGCCATATATGTGTCCCCTGGTCCAGTCCTCTGGGATCGCGACTGGACCCCTAATTTCCAAGGATTTCCCGTAAAAACAAAGCCTTGTTAGCGCACTTGGGCCTATCGGCGCAATCGCGATATGCGAAAAGCCCGGAATTTCAAGGTTAAATCGGGACCCCATGATCACGGGCAAAGGCTCGGAGCTTGTCCCGGAAACTGTGATCCGGCGCGACCAACAAGGTCTTGAGGTAATCTTCAAGCGGGCGAAGGCGCAGTGCACGCACCATTGCCTTAATCGGGCCAATCGAGCTCGCGGTCATGGAAATGGAACGAAATCCAAGGCCGATCAGAGCCATCGCCTCCAATGGCCGACCGGCAATTTCACCACAGAGAGATACCGGCACATCCGCTTTATTGGCCGCTGACACTAATCCTTTGAGCACGGACATAACGGGGGGCGACAAAGCGTCATAGCGATTGGAAAGCTTTGGATTGCCACGATCGGCCGCGAATAGGAACTGCAACAGATCGTTGGACCCAACTGACAAGAAATCTGCCCGCTCGAACAAGGCCGGCAATTGCCACAACAAGGACGGGACTTCGACCATAGCGCCGACCCTGAGACGGCGCGGCAACGTGCCCCCCGCCGCCTTTTCGCGCGCAATTTCCATATCGAGAATGCGCCGGGCCTTGTCGAATTCTGCCACCTCGGCAATCATGGGAAACATCACACTAAGACTACGACCGTTGGCGGCCCGCACAAGGGCCCGCACCTGCTGGCGCAACATGGCGGGCCGGTCGAGGGCAATGCGAATGGCGCGCCAACCGAGCGCGGGGTTTTCACCCGCTTCGTTGTCGAAATAGGGTAGTTCCTTATCCCCGCCCACATCAAGGGTG
>JBLHLO010000109.1:0-7452 GCA_047621105.1 Alphaproteobacteria bacterium | reverse complement strand
ATCAACCACGATCACCAAGGACGCGATAATGGTGATCTGAACGATCAGGCGGATCGATTGGGGAATCTGGTTGCGAATTGCACTGATCGCCACATTGGAACAGGTCAACACAACCGTCAGCGCCACACACATTACCAGCGCAGTCCTCAACGACGTGGTGACGGCAAGGGCCGAACAGATTCCCAATATCTGTACGGTAATGGGATTGGTGCTAATGAGGGGATCGGTGAGGATACGGGTGTTCTCACTCATGGCTAAATTTCTCCCGCCTTGACGCGGTCCAGAAACCGCCTAAAGCCGTAGTCGCCGAGCCAGAATCGGAGCAGATTGCTCACCCCGGTCCCTGTTCGGGTCGCGCCGGTAATCCCATCGACCTCATTTGGCCCTGTCCCCATACCTCTGACGACGCTAATCCTGATGGTCCCGCTGTCATCAGCGAGCCGCTTGCCCGGCCAGAGTGATTGCCATGCCGGCTCGGCGATGCGTGCACCCAGTCCCGGCGTCTCCCCTTGCTTGTAGAAGTTGAGGGCTGCCACGGTGTTGCCGTCACCACGTAGGGCGAGGTACCCGTAAAGGGTAGACTGATATCCCGCACCGTGGACCGGCAGCACGATGAGAGCCGGCTTGCCTCCCTCGCGGCGAATGAAGACCGTGGCATAGTTGGCCCGGCGGTTGATGCCCGCGCTATCGGCCTCCCGGGGAATGGCGATGCTCGATTCCGGTTTCTTGGCGGCCTCCTCCTGATCAAAGGTGACCGGATCGATATCGGGTGTGACGCGCCCGGTGGCCAGTTCCACCACATGGGCGGTAAGCGGGCCGGTTTCGCCGATGGCGCGTGAGACGATGGAGACGATAAGCGCTTGGCGCTCGCGCTCCAAATTGGCTTTCTGAAGGGGCCGTAAAGTGACTGACACGACGGACACGACGAATGCCGAAACCAGGGCGATGGCGAACGCGAAGGCGAGAGTCTTGACGGTGCTGTCCTTGGGTAGCGCGGCGAATCGCCGCCACCAGCCACGGTGATCAGGATTGGCCATAGCGCCGCCTCCGCCGTTGCACATTAATCCAGATCGCCATCTGATCGATCAGGGGGGCAAAGATGCTGCCGATCAGGCAGGCAAAGACCACGTCGCGTGCGGAACTTCCGCCAGCGGCGCTCCCCAGGGCCACGAGCCCGCCGATGATGAGGCCATAGACCCAGCGTCCCCAATTGGTGGCCGGCGCCGTGACGGGATCCCCCGCGAGGAAAACAAGCCCGAAGGCGAAACTGCCTATGAGCAGAGGATCGAAGGACGGTGTTCCGCCGCTGGCCAGTGCGACGCCGAGTGCACCCCCCAGGGCGGCAACCACAATGCGCCAGTTGACAATCCCCACCGCCACCAGCATCAGGCCGCCAGGAAGACAGGCCTCCCAACCGGCAAAGCCGCCCTTGTCAAAGCCGCCGTCGGGGAATGAGAACATCAGGAAGGCGAGCGCGAGGGTAGCGGGATTGACAAAATTTCTTCCGTAACCGCCGAAAATCTGCTCCCCAATGACGACACCAAAAGAAACCGCCAGGGCGACTTGCCACAGGGATGCTTCAAGCGGGAGCATGATGGCGACGATGAGCGCTGAGACCGTCCCGCTTAACGTCTTGGGCTGGCGGCGGCCAAAGGCGAATGCCACCTGCCAGGCGACGGCGGTGGCCAAGGCGACCATCAATCCTGGTAGCATGACGATGCCTGCGGTGTAGGCGGTTTGGCCAAGGGGTGGCAGGAGGGCGATGATCACGGCAAGGGCGATGCGGTCACCGTTCCAGAAACCCCTGATATGGGGTGCGCCGGCCGTCACTGGGAAAGCCCTTTCGGGCGGGAGAACGGCGCGGGCCATCAACTGTCCGCCTCGATGTCATCTAACACCGCGCGGAGCAGCGGGCCATAATCGGTCCTTCCGGGGCAAACATAGGACAGCAATGCCACGTCTTCTTCGACCAGTTCCAGACACCCAAGTCGTCGCGCGGCATCGCGATCGCCGACCGAGAGTGCGCGTAACAGTGGAACGGCTGGAATATCCAGGGGCAAGACTTGCTCAAAGCTCGCCAGCGGCACGAGGGGCCCGGGCCTCCCATTAAGCGCCGTACTGGCCGCGCGGAGCGGAAACGACGGTTGGGGGGCGTCCCAGCCCTCGGGAATCACCGATACTTGCAGATGGTGGCGCCCAAGATAGGGCGCCTTGCGGCCCGACAGCACGGAACCGGAAATCACCCGCATGTCGGCCTCGAGTAGTTCACCCGAGGTCAACTCGGCAAGGCTGGCACCCAGTGGCACGTGGTAAAGGCGCGGATCGCGCACCCCTGGCCCGGCCAGCGCGACAATGCGCTCGGCCCAGGCCTGCCCGCAGGTGAAAAGCCGGCCGATGGCGATGGTGTCCTGATAATTAAGGTGCCAGACGCACCGCCCATTTCCTACCGGGTAAAGCTTGTGAATATGGGTACCGGGCAGACCCGCAGGGTGCGGTCCGGCGAAGGTGATGGCGCCCGTGGCTAGGGGCAGCCCCGGCGCTTGGCAGACATGGACAGGTCCGTCGGTCAATCGCCCCAATATCCTGAGTCCGGTGGTGAAATCGTCCTTGTGGCGGCCGATGACGATTGCGGCGTTGGCGGCCAGGGGATCGCTTTGCATGGCAGTGACAAAAATAGCGTCGGGCCTGGCGTCGGGATCGGGAATACGCCCGAAGGGCCTTGCGCGGAACGCCGGCCACATGCCGCTTTCCAGTAATAGTTTCCTTGCGTCATCATTGGTGGCCTCAATCCCGGGCGTATCGAAGGTCCTCGCCCCATCGCCGTCGAGACGAATTTCCAGAAATTGTTCCGGTCCCCGGGGCGCGTGGCCGATCACCGATAAAATCGTCCCCGCGGCCGGCGCCGTGATGGTGATCTGTGGCCGTCGACGATCAACGAACAACACGTCCCCGGCGGCGATACGGTCACCGACCGCGACCTTCATGGCCGGGCGAAGGCCGGGATAATCGCCCGCCAAGAGGGCGACGGTAGTGATCTTGGATCTGCTCCCCATTTCCTGCCTGGGGGCACCGGCAATAGTGACGTCGAGGCCACGCCTAATGCGGAAATCTGTCGCATCGCGCCGGGTGAACCAAGGAAGCAGATGAGCCATGGGCCCCAGCTAGCCCCCCGGCATTAGTGACAACCGAAAATGGCACACGGGCGCCGTGCCCGATGACATGTCATTTCGCGTTACTGGGAAATCCGTCATTGCCATCCTCTGCACCGCGCTTTTGGCTTTGGTGCCACGTCAGATTATTTTTTGGCGCCGCCCTGTCGTTCCCGTAAGTTCCGTTCCAGATATTGAATAATGATTTTACGCTGGGTGCCGTCACTAGCGTTATGGCCCGCCAGCTTTTGTTCGAGCCATGCCGCGCGCTCTTTCGCGTCAGGGTGTGCCTTCATGTAATCCATCACTTTTTCAACGCTGTGGCAGGGCGCGCAGCGATTCTTGAAATCGTTCGTTCCAACATCTTGGGCAAGGGTGAGATTCGGTGCGGCGAGAAAGCCAACAGCAGCCAACAGGATGAGCCCGCGCGATTTCATTATTCATTCCCCGCATTCGATCCTTTGAGAAAGAAATAGCCGAGCGCCCCGACAATCAGCGGCAGCATCAGCACCAGGTCATCGGCGCGCATGTTCAAGACCCCCGACATATAGAATGCCAGAAAAATCAATATGATAGAGATGACGTAGATCGCCGTGGCGCCGATTACGGCGAAATTGATGGTCTTGCCATTGGTGCGCAAAACATAACCGACGACGAATGCCGGCAGCAGCGTCGAAAACAGGATGATGGCAATCTTGCTGTCCATGATCTGGTGTCCCCAGGTTATTTGTTGAGCCGGTTTTCGACCAGGTCATCGACGACACCGGGGTCAGCCAAGGTTGAGGTATCGCCCAGGTTGCCGTAATCGTTTTCGGCTATCTTGCGCAAAATTCGTCGCATGATTTTACCCGAACGGGTCTTGGGCAGGCCCGGTGCCCATTGCAGCAGGTCCGGCGTGGCGAAAGGCCCAATGTCCTTGCGCACACATTGGATCAGTTCCTTGCGCAGATCATCACTGCCTTCAGTCCCGGTCATCAAGGTGACATAGCAATAAATGCCCTGCCCCTTAATGTCATGGGGATAGCCGACCACGGCTGCTTCCGACACCTTGGGGTGGGCGACAAGCGCGCTTTCCACCTCTGCCGTGCCGAGCCGGTGCCCCGATACGTTGAGCACATCGTCGACGCGGCCGGTGATCCAGTAATAGCCGTCTTCGTCCCGGCGGCAGCCGTCGCCGGAGAAATACTTGCCGGGAAACTGGCTGAAATAGGTTTCGATAAACCGTTTGTGGTCGCCAAACACGCTGCGCATCTGGCCCGGCCAAGAATCGATCATGCACAAATTACCGACGCCTGCACCTTCGATCGCTGTGCCGTCTTGATGGCAAAGCTGAGGCTGGATGCCGAAAAACGGCCGGGTGGCCGAGCCCGGCTTGAGAGCCGTCGCCCCCGGCAGGGGCGAGATCAGGATGCCGCCGGTTTCGGTTTGCCACCAGGTATCGACGATTGGGCACCGGCTATCGCCGACCACTTCATGATACCAGCGCCAGGCTTCGGGATTGATGGGTTCGCCGACGGAACCCAGGATGCGTAAGGATTTGCGTGAGGTCTTTTTAACCGGCCCGTCGCCGCCTTGCATCAGCGCCCGGATGGCGGTCGGTGCAGTGTAGAAGATGTTGACCTTGTGTTTGTCTACCACCTGCCAAAAGCGCGAGCTGTCGGGGTAGTTGGGCACACCTTCAAACATCAATGTGGTCGCGCCATTGGCCAACGGCCCATAGACGATATAGCTATGCCCAGTGACCCAGCCGACATCGGCGGTGCACCAGTAAATGTCACCATCGTGATAATCGAACACATATTGATGGGTCATCGACGCATAGACCATGTAACCACCGGTGGTGTGCAAAACGCCCTTGGGTTTGCCGGTGGAGCCAGAGGTATAAAGAATGAACAGCGGGTCTTCGGCGTTCATTTCCTCGGGCGGGCAATCGGCAGAGGCTTCCGCCATGGCCTCGTGATACCAAACATCGCGTCCGTCCACCCAACCGATCTTGCCGCCGGTGCGTTTGACGACGATCACGGTATTAACGCCACCCGATTTATCGATCGCGGCGTCGGTATTGGCCTTGAGCGGGATCGGCTTGGCGCCGCGCACACCTTCGTCGGCGGTGATGACGCAAGTTGATGTGCAGTCGGTAATCCGCCCGGCGAGTGAATCGGGCGAAAACCCACCAAAGACGACCGAATGCACCGCGCCGATGCGCGCGCAAGCCAGCATGGCGTAAGTGGCTTCGGGGATCATCGGCATATAGATGGTAACCCGGTCGCCTTTCTTGACGCCCCGCGCCTTCAGCACATTGGCAAATTTGCACACATGTTCGTGCAGCTGCTTGTAGGTGATGTGCGCGTCCTGCGTCGGATCGTCGCCTTCCCAGATAATGGCCGTTTGATCGCCGCGAGTGGCCAAATGCCGGTCGATGCAATTGGCCGCGGCATTGAGCGTGCCGTCCTCATACCACTTGATCGACACGTCCCCTTCATAAGAGGTGTTCTTGATTTTGGAATAAGGCTTGATCCAGTCGATGCGTTTGCCATGTTCGGCCCAGAATTTCTCCGGGTCCTGGATCGAAGCTTCATACATCTTGCGATAGCCGGCTTCGTCCACATGGGCGTGGGCAGCGATTTCCTTCGGCACGGCAATGACGGTTTCGTTGGACATCGTGCTTGTTCTCCCTGGCTTTGAGCGGCGACCTTGGCGTCACTATGGGCGGCGCGCCGTTATCACCTTTAAACCTATTATTGATGGCCGGGCGCCGGCACACAAGTGGGTGCGGCTATGCCCTAAGGCAGGGTCAACTTTCGTTGCGCGGTGCCAACCGAATTTCGCCGTCGACCACAGATACCGGCACTTTCATCAGGCTGCAGTTGCCTGGCATTGGCCCCGACAGGACGTCGCCGGTATCAATCTTGAAGGTGGCGCCGTGCATGACACAAAGGATGCGGCTTTTATCGAGGGTCAGGAAGGTATCGTCCTTCCAGTTCAGCGGTAGCAGTTGGTGCGGGCATTCATTGACATAGGCGAAGGCCTCATCATCTTGGCGCACGACGAAAATCTCGACCTCCTCACCATCATCGAATTGCAGGGTGAAACATTTCGACGGGAGATCGGTCAAATCGGTGAGGCGGCACAGGACCTCTCCGGGGTGCACGATAGGGGGGCCAGGCGGCGGTATCGTGGGGGGGGTGCTCATGGGTGCTCCGGCTCAGGGCTTGATGCCGGCCATCCGGCAGAGCACCTTCCATTCGGGCGCCGCTACCGGCACCACCGATAATCTGGACTGGCGAACCAGGGCCAAGTCCTGAAGCGCCGGCGTAGCCTTGACGTCGGCCAGGGTCACCGGGGTTTTCACCGGGGCCACCGGTTTCACGTCGACCATGCCGAAACGTCCCGACGCATCGGTGTGGTCGGGGTAGTGTTCCTTGATCACTTCGACGACGCCGACGATCTGCTTCTCATTAACCGAATGATAGAAGAAGCCGCGGTCGCCCTTCTTCATGGCTTTCATATTGTTGTTGGCTTGGTAGTTGCGCACGCCATCCCAAGAGGTGCGCTTTTCTGTGACCAGCCGGTCCCAGGAATAGGCGCCGGGTTCGGATTTAAAGAGCCAGTATGCGATGTTTGCCTCCTCAGGTTTGCGCTTAAAAGGAATTTGATTGTGGGTGGGGGTTGTTATTTCTCGGGAAACACTAGGCGCCACGGCCATACGGTGGAAGATGCGAATAATCCCGCCTTGGCGTAAGGGTCGTTCGCGGCAAAGGTGCGTGCGGCCTCCAAATCATCGGCTTCAATAATCAGTAGGCTGCCAATCGGTGTCTTGCTATCAGCGTCAAGGATCGGTCCCGCCGTCATCAACTTGTCGCCCACTTCCCGCAGATACGCGAGGTGGGTTTCACGGACTTCCATGCGCAAATCCAAGGTGCCGGGTTTGTCGTGGTTAAGAATGGCGAACTGCATGGGTAAATCCTTCATCGCTTTTCGTGACTGAGTAGGGACGTGTTTATTCCAAGATACCTTCGCGCTTGAAGGGGCGCGCCAAAAGCGCAGCAACCACATCGTCAAGTTTTGCTTCTTTATTGACAACCTGATCGACACTGTCGGCAATCGGCATTTCGACGCCCAGCGTTGCCGCCAGGCGCAACACGGCGCCAGCGGTATGGGCACCCTCGGCCACAGTGTGCCGCGCCGCCATCACATCGGCCGCGCGTTTGCCCTGTCCGATCTCGACCCCAAGGGACTAATTGCGCGAATCCTCTGAGGTGCTGGTGAGCACCAGATCACCGAGGCCCGACAAGCCCATCAT
>JBLHLO010000108.1:0-7505 GCA_047621105.1 Alphaproteobacteria bacterium | reverse complement strand
CTTCCGATCTTCATCTGATTGGCCGCGGCGATTTTCTCGCCATGTATGTTTTGGATGTCCCTGGCGGTGGCAAAACCATTCCCCAGCAGCACATCTTCGAAGAAGTGTTCTACGTCATTGATGGCCATGGTTCGACCACCGTGGAAACCTATGAAGGTCAGACCCATAGTTTCGAATGGGGCCCGCGGAGCATGTTTGCCCTGCCGCTGAACTGCAAATACCAGCATTTCAACGGCTCCGGCACCGAACGGGCACGCCTGTATTCGTGCAACAACCTGCCGCTAGTGATCAACCTGTATCGGAACGACCAATTCGTCTTCCATAACGGGAGTAAATTTCCGGAACGTGATTCCGGCGCCGATTATTTCTCCGGCGAAGGTGAAATGATCCCGAAAATGCCGGGCCGCAATATGTGGGAAACCAATTTCGTTCCCGCGCTCGACACGTTCGAACTGATCAAATGGGAAAAGCGTGGCGCCGGTGGCTCCAATATCATGTTCTCACTGGCCGACGGCACCATGCATGCTCATGTTTCCGAAATGCCGGTTGGGACCTACAAGAAGGGCCATCGTCACGGCGCCGACTTCCATGTGATGTGTGCCAAGGGCGAAGGCTATTCGCTGCTGTGGTACGATTTTGCACAAGACATGGTCCGCGTTGACTGGGATCACGGCGTCGTCTTTGCGCCGCCGGATCAGATGTTCCACCAACACTTCAACACCTCGCCGGAACCGGCACGTTATCTGGCCATTGCCATGGGTAGCCTGCGCTACCCCACCCTCGCGGAAAAGAAACGCGTGTGGCTTGGCATGGATGTCAACGTCAATGACGGTGGCAACCAGATCGAATACGAGAACCAGCATGAAAACGTCCATCCGATTTATCTAGAGGCGCTTGCCAAGAACGGCGCCAAGTCGAATATGGGCAAGTTCATTGATGAGTCGAAATACAAAAGCGACCCGGCTCTCGCCAAGGCGATCAGCGACTAACCAACCTATCACCGGTCCGGACAACGGGACTCTCCCGCAGTCTGGGCCGGCCTTAATTTTTGCCAACAACTCACAACAACTCACAACCCTGGAAAGATGCAATGACGAAAGACATTACACATCTGCGATCGACTCTTGAGTGGCTCAAGAGCGAGGGCGACCTCATCGAGACCGATAAGGAGGTCAACCCCGACCTCGAAATCACCGGCCTTCAGAAGCATTTCGATGGCGGCCCGGTCATGTTGTTCAACAACGTCAAGACCAAGCCTCACGCCCGCGCCATCACCAACCTGTTTGGTGATATCCGCATCATCGAAAAGATGTTTGGCTGGGAAAACTCCCTTGATCGCGTGAAGAAAGTGTCTCATGCGCTGGATCACCCGACTCCTTTGCAGGAAATCCCGCAGAGCGAAGCACCGGTCCAGGAAGAGGTCATCACCGAGAACATTGATGTGAATAAGTGGATCACCGCTATCCGCCACACCGAGTTAGAATCGGAACTGACCATCGGTTCCGGCATTTCCTGCGTCATCGGCGATTACTTCGACGGCGGTAGCCATGTTGGTTACAACCGCATGAACTTCCGCTGGGGCGACGTCGGCACCTTCCAGATCTCGCCGGGTTCTCACATGTGGCAAGTCATGACCAAGCATTACCATGACGACAAACCGATCCCGCTGACCATGTGCTTCGGCGTACCGCCCGCAGTCACCTACATGGCTGGTGCCGGCTTCGACTACGCGATTCTGCCCAAAGGCTGCGACGAAATCGGCATGGCCGGCACTATCCAAGGCTCGCCGATCCGTATCGTCAAATGCCGCACCATCGATGCCTATACCCTGGCTGACGCCGAATACGTGTTGGAAGGTGAACTCCATCCGCGCGACAAGCGTTACGAGACCAAGGAATCGGAAGACGCCCAAGAACAGGGCAAATTCTTCTTCCATCCTGAATGGGCCGGTTACATGGGCAAGGCCTATCGCGCGCCGACTTTCCATGTCTCCGCCCTCACCATGCGCAAGAAGGAATCGAAGCCGATTATCTTCCCGCTTGGCGTGCACACCGCTGACGATGCGAACATCGATACGTCGGTTCGTGAATCGGCAATCTATAACCTGTGCGAACGTCTGCAGCCTGGTGTCGTCCAGAACGTCCACATTCCGTACTGCATGACGGATTGGGGCGGGGCCATCATCCAGGTCAAGAAGCGCAATGCAATCGAAGAAGGTTGGCAGCGTAACTTCCTGACCGCCACCCTTGCTTGTTCGCAAGGCGCGCGTCTTGTCATCGCCGTGTCGGAAGATGTCGACATCTATGACATGGACGACATCATGTGGTGCCTGACTACCCGCGTGAACCCGCAGACGGATATTCTCAATCCGCATCCGGGCGGCATCGGCCAGACCTTTATGCCGGCCGAACGTATGACCGCTGGTGGCAAGCAGTGGACCGCTGCCAACACCAACTTTGAAGGCGGTATGGGTATCGACGCAACCGTGCCTTACGGTTACGAGCAGGACTTCCATCGTCCCGTGTACCCGACATATGCGGTGAAGCCGGAAGACTTCTTCACCGATGCTCAGATCGCCAATATGCGTTCGCGCATGCAGGGCTGGGTATTGTCGCTCGCCCGTACGGGCCGCTAGGCAGTTCGTCGGGGCCGAAGATGCTACTCGAGCCGTATCGTGTACTCGATTGCACGGGCGAGCTTGGCTGGCTCACGGGCCGCATTCTTGCGGACCTCGGCTGCGACGTCGTAAAAATCGAACCACCGGGGGCGGGCTTGTCCGCCCCCGCGTGGCGCGGTACCAACGCCGGTAAACGGCTTATATCTCTTGATCTCACTTCCACGGCTGGCCAAGAAGCCTTCCGCAAGATGGCGGCCAAGGCTGATTTCCTGCTGGAAACTGCGCAGCCGGGCAGCACACTCGCCAAACTTTTCGACATTGACCAGCTTCGCGCGGCCAATCCTAAACTTATCCATGTATCGATTACGCCGTTCGGTCGCACCGGACCCCGCGCCAACTGGATCGCCGGTGATATTGAATTGATGGCTGCCAGTGGCGCCATGTCCCTGGCTGGCGAACCGGATGGCATACCGTTACGCGTCACGGCGCCGCAATCGCCGCCCTGGGCCGCGAGCCAAGCCGCCGTAGGTGCCATGGTGGCCTTGACCGCACGCAATACCACTGGACGTGGACAGCATGTCGATGTTTCCGCCCAATCTGCGGTGATCGCCTCAATCGCCCATGCGCCCGCCTCTTGGGATTTGATCGACGTCAATCCCAAGCGCGCCGGCGCTTTCATGACCGGCCGTTCAGTCCATGGCGCGGTCTACCGAGTGTTCTGGCCGTGCAAGGACGGCCATCTCAATTTCATTATTTATGGTGGCGTTGCCGGACGGCGCACCAATGAAGCGATCTGCGCCTGGATGAGGGAAAAGGGCGCCGATCTTGGCGTACTCGCCGATATTGATTGGGCCACCTTCGATTCGACCCAGACGACCCAAGAACAAGTCGATGCGATGGAAGGGCCCATCGGTCGATTCTTCATGACCATTACCAAGGCAGAGTTTCTGCAAGGCGCCTTTGAGCGCGAAATGTTGGGCTACCCGGTCAACAATGTTGCCGACATTGCCCAGGACCCACAGCTTGAAGCGCGCGGGTTCTGGAAAGATCTACCGACAACTGATGGCGGCAGCGAACGCCAATGCGGCGGGCTTGCCATGGTTGACGGTGAGCGCCTGCCTCTAGATCGAGCGGCCCCCTCCAGCGGCCAGCATACCCGCGAAGTGCTGAGCCAGTACGGCTTTGCCGATCAAGACATAGATTCACTGATCAAAACCGGTACGGTGGTGGACGCATGACGGCACTTCCCTCTGCATTGCACGGCCTGAAAGTGGTTGAAGTCGGGGGCTATGCCGCCGGGCCATGGATCGGCAAGGTGTTGGCTAATTACGGCGCCACCGTGATCCATGTCGAAGCGCAAGACCGTCCCGATGGGTTCCGCCTGCAATACCCGCCCTACCGCAACGGCGTGAAGGGCATTAATCGTTCAGGCTGCTTTTCCTATTTCAACGATTCGAAATACGACGTCACCATAGACGTGAAGAAGCCAGGCGGCATTGATCTCGCCCGCCGGCTTACTGATTGGGCCGACATCCTGGTTGAAAACATGCGCCCGGGCGTTATCGATCGTATTGGCCTCGGTTACGAAGATGTAAAAAAAACCAACCCCGACCTGATCTTCATGTCGACATGTAACATGGGCCAAACCGGCCCACGCGCGGCGACCGGCGGCTTTGGCTCGCAATTATCAGCGCTCGCCGGTTTTTGCGGATTGACGGGCGACGCTGAAGGCTCTCCACAGCTACTCTATGGTCCCTATATCGATTTTGTCGCTGCCTTGGTCGGCACCCCTTTGATTCTTGCGGCCCTTGATCGCCGTCAACGCACCGGCGAAGGCGCATTCATCGATGTCGCTCAATATGAATGCGGTGCCTTCTTTCTGGCCGGGCCGCTCTATGATTACCACGCCAATGGCAATGTCATCGAACGTGACTCCAATAGTGACCCCGTCGCCAGCCCCCATAACGCTTATCCGTGCAAGGGTGACGATGAATGGATCGTCGCATCGTGCTGGGACGATGATGAGTTCGCCCGGTTTGCTAACGCTTTAGGCCATCCTGAATGGGTGAACGATAGCAAATTCAACACCCTTGAAGCGCGCCGCAACAATGCCGAATCGCTCGACGCGGCCATCGCGGCATGGACCCGCAGCCAGAACGCGGATACGACCGTTACCCTCCTGCAAGCGGCCCAGGTTCATGCCTATAAGGTGAACAGCTGCGCTGACCTATTTACCGATCCGCAACTGACCCATCGCAAGACCTGGCGGGTGCGCAAACATCCGGAAATCGATTATCAGGCCCATTACTTCCCGGGCTTTGACTTGTCGGAACACCCTGGTGACGTGACCGCCGCGGCACCAACCATAGGCCAGGATAATGATCTCGTATTCCGTGAATTCCTCGGCCTGACAGACGAAGAATACAAAAAATTGGAAGATAACGGCGTCGTCTAGTTAGAGGTGGACGCCGTCAACAGGGACCGCCGCCATGACCAAAGACCCGCTTGACGTTGCCCGTGCCACGCGCCCGGAAAAGCTCACTGATCACAACCTCGTTTCCGGTGCAGAAATTGCGCCGGGCATCAAACTTGAACGCCGTCCGGCGCGGCGCGGCGACGGCCGCATTGCCGAAGGGTTGTTCAACGCCTGGGTGATCCTCGATAACCCGAAGCAGCTCAACGCACTCACCGTCGATATGATGAAGGGTGCAACAATAGCATTGCGCCAAGCCTCACTTTCCCGCGACGTGGTTTCGATCGTGCTGACCGGCGCGGGCACGACATCCTTCTGCACCGGCGGAAACGTTGAGGAACTTGCCGAATACTACGCCGGGAACCCGCAAGAGTTCCGCCAGTACATGCGTCTGTTCATGGATTTGGTGACCACCATCCTGACTGTCGACAAACCCACCATATGCCGGGTCAACGGCATGCGGTTAGGCGGCGGCCAGGAAATCGGCATGGCCTGTGATTTCTCCATCGCCCAGGACATGGCGCGTTTTGGCCAGGCCGGGCCCAAGCATGGTTCCGCGCCGATTGCCGGGGCGACCGATTTCCTGCCGGTCTTGATTGGCGTCGAACATGCCATGACAGCGGGGGTGCTCTGCCAGCCGTATTCAGCACATAAGGCTTACCGGCTTGGCATGATTTCAGAAATCGCGCCGGCACTTAAAGTAGACGGGGCCTATATTGCCAATCCATTGGTGGAAACAGAACGCTTCGCGGGCGACTTAGGTCGTATTGTGTTCGGTGAAGCTAAAACTGGTGATGCCCTCAAAGCGGGTAAGGAACTGATGGCCAAAGGGGAAATGGATCTCACGGCGCTCGACGAAGCGGTGGAAACCCTGTGCGCAACGCTGATCGAAACCTTCCCCGAATGCACGCTCAAAACGATTGAAGAACTGCGCAAGCCCAAGCTGGATGTCTGGCAGGCCAATAAGGAAAGTTCGCGTTCATGGATGGCCTTCAACATGATGACTGAAGCGCGGGCCGGTTTTAGAGCCTTCAACCGCGGCACCAAGGAAACCGGGCGCGAGGTCGATTTCGTTGCCCTGCGTCAAGCGCTGGCCTTAGGCGCACCATGGACCGATGAACTCACCGAAAGCTTGATGCCGAAAAAGAAGGGGGATTAGCCCTGACGTCGGCCCCCCTTCTTGTTGCAACGGAACGCGATGGACACCTCCTGCATCTGACGCTCAACCGTCCCAAGACCAACCTGATCGACATGGCAATGGCGGATGCCATCTCCGGCACCCTCAATCAATATCATGACGATGCCGCACTTCAGGGCGTGCTTCTCGATCATGCCGGGGATAATTTTTCATACGGCGCCTCTATCCCTGAACACCTGCCTGACACTTGTGCCGCTATGCTGGCCGGCATGCATGGGATGATCAATGCCTTGGTCGCCTTCCCCCTGCCCATCCTCGTGGCCATCCGGGGATATTGTCTGGGCGGTGGGCTCGAACTCGCCTCTGCCGGCACCATTTTGTTTGCTGCCCCCACCGCACAACTGGGCCAGCCCGAAATCAAACTCGCCGTCTTTGCCCCCACCGCGAGCGTGTTACTCCCCGAACGCATTGGTCAGGCACGCGCCGATGAACTCTTGCTCTCGGGCCGAACCGTAGATGGGATCGAAGCACAGGCAATCGGGCTGGTCACGGCTATCGCCGATGATCCTGGGGCGGCGGCATTTTCTTGGTTCGACGAATATCTGGCGCCGCGCAGTGCGCCCGCCTTGCGCGCAGCAACCAAGGCTGCACGGCATGGCTACGTGGAACGGGTGGCGGAGAAACTCGCCTGGGTCGAAAGCTATTATCTGGATGGCTTGATGCGTCATGAAGACCCCGTGGAAGGTCTGAAGGCCTTCATGGAAAAACGCCCGCCCCTCTGGCGCCACCGCTAGCCCGCGATCAGCCCCCTTTTTCAGCCAAAATCAGGCGTTTAATTAATGTACTATGCATATTGGTTTATTGACGGAATGCTCACCCCTGCGCCAAATTGACCTCAAGCAACACCTTTAAGTTGCATGAGAAGCAGACCAGAAGCAGGGATACGTCGATATGTTGAAGCCCGTAAAATCACCGGAATTTTGGGAAGCGCTCATTGCCGTGCCGACTGCCAAGACAGCCCCGCAAGAGGCGGCCAATATTCCCCTGTACCGCATCAAAACCCACCACGACACTTTTCGCGCCAAGCTGCGCCAACAGTTTACCGGGCGGATCAAGCAAGTTCACCTGCGTGTCGGCGGTAAGAATATTGATTTCACCTGTGTCCGCGCCATTCGCAAATATACATCGGTGACCTGCGTGTCACTCGAGAACGCGTCATTGCAGGTCAAGCATCGCAAGATCAGGGGGGAGATAACCTTCTACGTCGAGGGGATTGA
>JBLHLO010000107.1:0-7580 GCA_047621105.1 Alphaproteobacteria bacterium | reverse complement strand
ACGTCAACAAGCAACGTCATGCAGAGATCGCCAATATGATCGAGCAGCTTGCCTATGACCTTGAATCCCAGGGTTATGTCGAGATGGTCGAAATTTGCGACTCGATGGAAAATGTTCTCGATTTTCTGCGCCAATCAGCCAATAAGAAATTTTATGAATTACTGCGCTTGCATGCCTTTGCCGTGACAGCAACCTTGATGGAACGCGAAGGCGCGGCGGAGTTGGTCATCGCAGCGCTTAACGAAGCCACCGCGCATCTTGAGCGCTTGCGCAGCGCCTAAAGATTCAGGATTTAAATTCGAGGCCGATTTCGCGGTAATGCCCGGACCGTTCCATCCAGTCCGCCTTGACCTTCACATGCAAGAATAGATGCACCCGTCGGCCCAGGAAGTCTTCAAGCCGGCGGCGTGAGGCCTCACCAATGGCGCGGACCTTGGCGCCGCCCTTGCCCACCACCATCCCCTTATGGGTCTCACGCGCCACGAGAATGGTCTGATCGACGCGCGCGCTCCCATCTTCACGTTCTACCCAGCTGTCGGTTTCGACCGTCAGGCCGTAGGGAAGTTCCTGATGCAATTGCAGGAAGGCCTGCTCACGGGTTAGCTCCGCCGCTAAAAGCCGCATCGGCACATCAGATAGCTGATCCGGTGGGTAAAACCACGGCCCCGACGGCATAGCCTGGGCAAGATGATCCTTGAGCTTGGCAACGCCATCCCCGTTCCGGGCCGAAACCATAAACACCGGCGCAAAGGTTCCAGCAGCATCATGGGCCGCGGTTACCGCCAACAGGGCATCCCGCGGCACAAGATCAATCTTGTTGAGCACCAGCACCGCCGTGACCGAACGCGTCTTCAGTTGTTCGGCAATGGCAGCGGTTTCAGGGTCGATCGATCCCCTGGCTTTGGCCGCGCGCTCTGCATCAACCAGCAACGCCACCACATCGGCACCCTTGATCGCGCCCCAAGCCGCCGCCACCATGGCGCGGTCAAGACGACGCTTGGGCACAAAGATGCCTGGGGTATCGACAAAGGCGAGCTGGGTATTACCGACCATACAGATGCCGGTCATCCGTGCCCGCGTGGTCTGCACCTTGGGCGAAACAATCGCTACGTCTGATCCGACCATCTGATTGAGCAGGGTCGATTTGCCTGCGTTCGGGGCCCCGATCAGGGCAATAAAACCCGCACATGCATCTTTTGGGATTTTGGGGGGCATTTCGGGGGACATGTCACCCGGAACATCATCATGCGTCATGCCCGGTTCCTTCGCTGTCGATTTTACTCAGGAGGCGCGCCGCGGCCGCTTGTTCAGCCGCTCGCTTAGAGGCCGCCTGGCCGCTTATGGGGTCATGGCCCGCAACCGACACTTCGATTATGAAGATCGGCGCATGGGGCGGGCCTGCGCGGCTGACCTCACGATATTCAGGCAACGGTAAGGCGCGCCCTTGCGCCCATTCCTGCAGTCGTGTTTTTGCATCGCGGGCTGGTGTGCCATGGGCCTGCATTAAGGGCCGCCAATAGGTCAGGATGAAGCGCTGTGCCGCCTCAAGCCCACCATCTAGAAAGAGCGCACCGATCACCGCCTCGCAAGTATCCGCCTGAATGTTTTGATTGCGCCTGGTTTCGGTGCTCACCTCGCCCTCGGCAAAAACCACGTAACGTCCAAGATCAATTGTTGCTGCGACTTCAGCCAAAGTTTCGCGTCGCACCAGTCCGGTAAAGCGGCGAGCCAAAGCGCCTTCGGCTTCATCAGGGAAAACTTCGAGCAGCAGTTCCGCCACCACCAGGCCCAACACACGGTCGCCCAAGAATTCAAGCCGTTCATTACCGAACCGATAGGCTGTGCCGAGACCGGCAGCGCTCCGGTGAGTCAGCGCTTCGGCCAGCAAACCGGGATCAGAAAATTCATGGCCGAGGGCATCATTGAGCCCCCCAGATACGGGACGGGGCACAACAGATGCTTTGGGCGCAATCTTCTTGCGCTTGTCACCCGTGTCACCGGCACCCGCCGCCACGCGTTAAGTCACCTTGCGGAAGAGGCGCGCAAAACGGATTGCTACAGGCCATTTCCACACTTCCCAAATGCGGGCCCCGCCGTTGGTGGAAAAGAACAGCATTTCCGCCCGCCCGACCAGGTTTTCCATCGGCACGTAACCGACCATGTTGAGCACCCGCGAATCGAGGGAATTATCGCGGTTGTCGCCCATGGCAAAAAAGTGTCCAGCCGGAACTTCATAGACCGGTGTGTTGTCGAGATTGCCATTATCGGAACGTTCGATGATATCGTGTTCGCGCCCACCGGGTAGGGTTTCGATGTAATGGGCAAAACTCACGGCGTTGCCATAACTGTCACGATGCACATATTCACCGATGCGCCGGCGCATAACGGCGGTACCATTGATGTGCAAAATGCCCTTCACCACCTGGATCTTGTCACCCGGCAAGCCGATAAGCCGCTTGATGTAATCTGTCTTGTTGTCGGTCGGCAGTTTGAACACGGCAACGTCACCGCGTTTAGGTGTCGTCGATAAAATGCGCCCGGAAATCAGCCCCATGCCGAACGGCAATGAATGGCGCGAATAACCATAAGAAAATTTCGACACAAATAGATAATCGCCGATCAGCAAGGTCGGCAGCATCGAACCGGAGGGAATGTTGAACGGTTCATAGGCAAAGGTGCGCACCGTCAGCGCGATGAGCCCGGCATAGATAACCGTGCGGATCGTTTCGCCGATACTGCTGCCCTTTTTTACCGCTTTGGGATCCGGCGTGGCATGGCTGTTATCCATCAATGTGTCAACTTAAGTTATTGATTAATGGGAATTTCCGCAGGAGATTGAGGGCGGGGCCAAAATCGGCGACATGGATACATGCCTCGGGTCCCCTGTCAAGGACGCCCGCCCCCGGCTTCTCCTGATCCGGACGCCGTTCCCAAGGGTATCGCGGTAATAACAACAATGGCCTGGGCCATCGGCGGTTCATCAGTCAGTGAAACCGAGATTTGCGCCTCGCACCCCGCCGGTGTGATTTCAGCAAGCCGCTGCGCCGCGCCGCCAGTTAACGCGATGGTCGGCCTCCCCCCCGGCAAGTTGATCACCCCCATATCGCGCCAGAACACGCCCTTGCGAAAACCGGTGCCGAGCGCCTTGGAACACGCCTCCTTGGCGGCGTAACGCTTGGCATAGCTTTCAATCCGGTTGTGACGCTTGTCTGATTTTTCACGCTCAGCCTGGGTGAAAACACGCGCCAGGAATTTATCGCCGAACCGTTTGATGACGCGGTCAACACGGCGAATATCAATAAGGTCACTGCCAAGCCCGATAATCATGCCGTACGCCGGCCCGACGCATCGGCCCGAGCCTTATCCATCAGCGACCGCATCCGCTGGATGGCGGAATCGAGCCCGGAAAAAATCGCCTCCCCGACTAGAAAGTGGCCGATGTTAAGCTCGGCCAGTTCGGCAATAGCAGCAATGTCGCCGACCGTATCAAAACTCAACCCATGCCCCGCATGGCATTCAAGACCTAGCGAGACAGCGAGCCGGGCGCCTTGGCGCAACCGTTCCAGTTCTTTTAGCCGCGCGCCACCTGATGCCACGCAATAGGCACCGGTGTGAAACTCCACCACCGGCACACCGAGACCGGCAGCCGCCTCAATCTGGGCCGCCTCAGGATCGATGAACAGTGAAACACGGATATCCGCATCACGCAGTTGGGCCGTCACCACCTCAAGCCTTTGGTGGCCCTTAACGACGTCAAGGCCACCTTCCGTAGTCAGCTCCAAACGCTTTTCCGGAACGATGCAAGCGGCATGTGGCCTATGCGCCAGGGCAATCGCCAGCATTTCATCGGTCGCCGCCATTTCAAGATTGAGCGGCAATTCAATATCGGTTGAAAGGGCGTGAATATCACGATCGGAAATATGACGCCGGTCTTCACGCAGATGCGCAGTGATCCCGTCGGCCCCCGCTTGCGCGGCGATGCGGGCGGCACGCACCGGATCAGGATGATCACCGCCACGCGCATTCCGAATGGTGGCCACGTGATCGATATTTACGCCGAGGCGCAAGTGACGCCCCGCCGTGTTATCAACTCTTCCCGTCATTCCGCCCCCCCGATTTCTGGGGGGCGGCGGTCACGCTGCGCTTGTGCCACCGCCGCGAGCCGGTGGCGACGGTGCAGTTGATACGTTTTGACCATGCGCTTAAGTGGCCAATAAAAAGCAAACCATATCACGATAGCCGTCGGGATCGACCCCACCAACATCGGCAACAGCAGGTCCAAAGGATGGTCCCACAGGTATTGCAAGGTGATCGTCTGTTGGGTTAGTGCGCTATCGGAACCGATGAGCCAATGGCCGAATTCGAAAGTCCACAGCCAGATAAAAGGAAAGGTCCAGGGATTGCCGACCGCGGTACCAATGGCCGACGAAATGATAGAAGCACGCATTCCCCAAGCCAATAACGCCGATAGGACAAAATGAAGGCCCGGGAACGGAGTCATGGAAATGGCGGCGCCACAAGCAAAACCGGCAGCAATCGCATAGGGCGTGCCGGGAATGCGCCGCATCCGATGCCCCATGTAAAGGGTCGCACGCCGGAGCCCGGCGCGCGGCCAAATCAAGTTACGAACCTTATGCCCTAGGGTCGGCTTATGGCGTCGGTCAAACAACACGGAACGATCTTCCCTTCCCCACCCTAACCTCGCGCCCGTTCGACTGAATTAATAGCCGGGGTCGCGCGCAACGCGGCGATGATATTGCTCAGGTGTTTGACATTTTTGACTTCGACATCGATTACCATATCGAAAAAGTCGATTTCACGGTTAGTGATTTTGAGGTTGAGAATATTGCCGAAATTTTTAGCGATCACCGAAGCCAAAGCTGACAACGTTCCAGGTTCGTTGATGACGGTCACGTTGATGCGCCCGACACGTTCTTCCGAATGATCCTGTTCCCAGGCAACATCAAGCCAGCGTTCAGGCAATTCAGAAAAGCTTTCCAGGGTATCGCAATCGATCGTATGGATTGTCACGCCCTTACCCGGCGTTAGGATACCAACGATGCGATCACCCATCAGCGGATGGCAACAATTTGCGTAATGTAATGCCATGCCAGGTGTCAGCCCCTTGATCGGCACCGCACTAGGGATGTCTTTTTCCTTATCGCGGTCTTTGCGGACGGCTGCCAGCGGCACCACTTTATCGCCCAGCGACGGCCCCTCCAATTCTTCCCTGAGACCAGGGAATACCGCGGTCAAAACCTCACGTGCGGTAATCGCGCTCGATCCAACGGCAGCGATCAGGTCATCAACATGTTCATGACGAAAATTCTTGAGGACCCCCTTCAGCGCCTTATCGGAATAGGTATAGCCAACCGCTTCAAAGGATTTTTCAAGTATCGCACGGCCTAGATAGACATATTCCTGCACCTGCCTTGAACGGATGAATTTGCGAATAGCAGACCGCGCCCTACCGGTAACGATAAAACTTTCCCAGGTCGGTGACGGGCTTTGCGCCTTTGACGTGATGACCTCTACCTGATCACCATTTTCCAAAAGGGTTTTAAGCGGCATAATGCGGCCATTGATCTTCGCGCCAACGCAGGTATCACCAATGCCGGAATGGACGGCATAGGCGAAGTCCACCGGCGTTGCACCGCGCGGGAGGCTGATCAAATCGCCGCGTGGCGTGAAGCAAAACACCTGATCTTGAAACATTTCAAGTTTGGTGTGCTCAAGGAATTCTTCAGGCCCGGATGCTTGTTCCAGAATTTGCAAAAGCTCCCGCAACCAACCATAGCGACGGCCTTCACGGTCGGCAGCCTCTTCGCCCTGCTTATAGGCCCAGTGCGCCGCCACCCCGCGTTCGGCAATTTCATGCATTTCGCGGGTGCGAATTTGGATTTCGATGCGATTACGCTTGGGACCGATCACGCAGGTGTGCAGCGACGAATAACCGTTTCGCTTGGGCGTTGAGATGTAATCCTTAAAGCGCCCGGGCACGACCGGATAACTGCCATGCAAGGCCCCAAGGGCCTGATAACACCTTTCCTTGCTGTCGACGACCACCCGAAAAGCCATGATATCGGCCAGTTGTTCGAAGCCGACGCGCTTGCGCTGCATCTTTGCCCAGATTGAAAAGGCACGCTTTTCGCGCCCCGTAACCTCAACCTCGATGCCCGCGTCAGCAAACGTCTTGCACAGTTCCTCAATAATACTCTCGGCCAGGTCTCCGCCTTGTGCGCGCAGGAATTCAAGCCGCGCCAGCACCGAATTGCGCGCCTCAGCGTTAACCTCAGCAAAGGCCAAATCCTCTAATTCATTCTTGAAATCATGAAGGCCAATGCGTTCCGCAAGTGGCGCATAAATTTCCATGGTTTCACTGGCAATGCGGCGACGCTTTTCCGGATCGCTTATGTAGTGAAGCGTCCGCATATTGTGCAAACGATCCGCAAGTTTTACCAGCAGCACGCGGATATCTTCCGACATGGCCAGCAGCAATTTCCGGAAGTTTTCCGCTTCACGCGTGTGGTCGGACTGAAGCTCGAGCCGCGATAACTTGGTAACACCATCCACCAAGCGCGCGACATCTTTGCCGAACAAACCTTCGACTTCCTTGGTAGTAGCAAGGGTGTCTTCGACCGTGTCATGCAGCAATGCGGTAACAATGGTATGAGAATCGAGCCGCATTCCCGCAAGAATGCCCGCGACTTCAACCGGATGCGAAAAATAAGGATCGCCCGATGCGCGTTTCTGCGACCCATGGGCCTTCATGGCAAAGACATAGGCCCGATTAATCAGGTCTTCGTCAACGCCGGGATCGTAAGCCCGGATCATGTCCATAAGTTCGAACTGACGGATCATCCCTTGCCTCTGATTTCTCCACCTCTTAACCGGCCGAATTCGCCGACTTGCCCAGAGGCGTTACAGGCACCGGGCCTGGGCCCGGCCAGGATCAGTCCTCGCGCGGCGCCGCGGCGTCTGCGTCGCTGGGTGTCTCTGCACCCATGTCCACATCGCCAGGCGTCTCTTCACCTTCGTCCGTAATATCACTGTCGTCGATCGCAGCGCCGTCTTCAATGGCATCCCCGCCGACGGTCAATACCTCGTTGGCAATCTCTTCCTCGATCAAGCTCTTACGGGCCAGTGCATCCTCGGGCTTCATAGCACCAAGCCCCTCGCCCAACGTCAGCATATCGGGATCTTCGTCTTCGGGCTCATCCTGTTCAACATGGCGTTGAAGGCCAAGGATAATCGCTTGGCGTAATTCTTCAGTGTCGACAGTCTTTTCGCCGATTTCACGCAACGACACGACCGGGTTTTTATCGTTGTCACGGTCCAATGTTAGCGCGCCACCAGAGGAAATATCGCGCCCACGTTGGGCCGCGATAAGCACTAGGTCGAAACGATTAGGAACTTGGAGGACACAGTCCTCAACGGTAATGCGGGCCATAGGACTCTCCAAATCGGGGGAATTTGGCCCTGTATATAGGGTTTGGCTGGGCCAAAAGCAAGGAGCAACCGCCGACCCGGCCTTATTACAGCGTCTGCGGCCTCACCGTCTGGGCCGTCTGGCCTGGGGG
>JBLHLO010000106.1:0-7614 GCA_047621105.1 Alphaproteobacteria bacterium | reverse complement strand
CGAAAATGCGGCCGTTGACCGGGTCAAAGAAATGCTCGGGGGTCAGGAAGTCGGAAACCCGGGAATAGGCTTCGTTGTTGATCAAAATGGCGCCGAGAAGCGCCTGTTCGGCTTCGAAATTGTGGGGTGGTTCGGCCAGGCCCGGGCCCGGGTTTGGCGCGCCGGTATGCAGGCTCGTAACGTTGGGCGTGATTTGTGTGTCGGTCATTTGCGCAAACTCGCACCCGTACGCGGTACCCGCAAGGGCCATTTAGGCCCTGGCATTTTCGTGCACAGAAATCTTATCCCGACCCTGTGAGTAATGGGGGAAACTTTTATGCCGCGCTCTCCGTACGGTCCCGGGAATCTCGTTCCCAGGCCTGGATATAGTCGCGGGTCATCGGCACCGTCGATTGGTCACGGGTCAACTGCATTTGGAAAACGAATTCGCCTTCATTACGGAAGGCAAGTTCGGCACCGATCAAGTAAAACTCCCACATTCGGCAGAATCGTTCGTCGTATAGATCAGCTACCTTGTCCCTATTTTGGGCGAATCGCGCCCGCCAGGCCTTCAGGGTTTCGGCATAATGGAGCCGTAGGATTTCAATATCGGTAATGAACAGGCGTTTTTTCTCGACCACCGGCAGGACCTCGCTCAAGGCGGGGGAATAACCGCCGGGGAAGATGTATTTCTTGAGCCAGGGATTGGTGCTGCCGGGGCCATCGGAACGACCGATGGAATGAAGGAGGGCAACGCCGTCGGGGGCCAAGAGATCGTGGAGCTTGGCGAAGAAAGTAGGGTATTGGGGGCCGCCGACGTGTTCAAACATGCCCACCGAAACGATACGGTCAAAGCTGCCGCCAAGTTCGCGGTAATCGCAGAGTTCAAAACTGACTTGGTCGGTGAGCCCGGCCTTGGCGGCGCGCTCACGGGCGATTTTAAGCTGTTCCTCAGACAGCGTGATGCCGGTGACATGGACCCCGGCCTGGGCTGCGAGATAGAGCGCAAGGCCCCCCCAACCACAACCGATGTCGAGCACGCGTTGGCCCGGCTTGAGCAGTAATTTAGCCGCGATATGGCGCTTCTTGGCAGCCTGGGCATCCTCTAAGGGTTGGTCGGGATGGGTAAAATAGGCACAAGAATATTGGCGATCAGCATCAAGGAACAGATCGTAAAGGGTGCCGGACAGGTCGTAATGATGAGCGACATTCTGTTTGGAGCGCGACATCGGATTCAATTGGGCGAGGCCTCGGCTGAGCTGCGCGGCGCCGTTGACCAGCCCGTAATAGGGCAGGTTGAACAGGTGTTCGATGTTAAGGGTGCAGATATCGAGGAAGTCGTAGAGCGTGCCCTCCTCAATGGTGAGGGTGCCGTCCATATAGGCTTCGCCCACCGCCATTGTGGGATTGAGTAGGATTTTACGTGTAAGGGCGGGATCGTGCAGCCGGATGGCGACCTGGGACCCGGGTTCGCCGGCGCAGACGTGGCGGTCACCCTTAGGCCCGATCAGGGTGATCGAGCCGGTGTGGATAAAAGCTTTGAACAAACGCGCAAGTAGCATGGCAACCTCCTTGAGGTGCCCGGGGCTCCCTGCTGGAGTAGATTACTCCTGCGGTTCTTCGGGTGCCCCGGCCTCTGTATTGACCTCCGCCTCTTCTTCGGCTTCCGCCTCGGCGGCTGCTTCCGCTATCGCCGCACGATTTTCCGCTTCGGCCTCACGCTCTTCTTCGCGCACATTGGCCACCAGTGATTTGCCCTGGGCCTGAAGTTCGGCCTCATCTTCTGAACGTGCAACATTGGCTGTCACTTCAATGACAACTTCGGGATGCAGCGCAACGGCGATCTTATGCATGCCGATCATCTTGATGGGCGCAGCCCGGCGCACCTGTGTGCGGTCCACATCATGGCCCAACACCTTCAGGGCATCGGCAATGTCGCGCGGGCGAACCGAACCATAGAGTTGGCCCGAATCACTGGCTTGGCGGACAATAATGACGACAGCCCCATCGATGCCACCGGCAAAGCCCTGGGCATCAGTGCGCCGCGCGGCGTTGGTGGCTTCCAATTCAGTGCGTTGGGATTCGAAATATTCCCGGTTGTCTTTAGTGGCGCGCAGTGCCTTTTTCTGGGGCAGTAGATAGTTACGGGCAAAGCCAGGCTTGACCTTGACCACATCGCCCATATTGCCGAGCTTGTTGACCCGCTCCATCAGAATGACATCCATTACTCGTTCCTTTCGTTACTTTGACCCGGGGCGGCAAAGCGTTGCCTGAGGTCGACCCAATATTCCATCATACCCAGTCCAGTGACCACGATCAGTGGCCAACCGAACAACAACAAGAGCAGGTACACCGCGATCAAGATCGCTTTCCTGCCGTTCCACCGTGCCGAGATCGCATGTAAAATCGCGAGTCCGGACAGAAAGTACGGGATACAAAGGATCAAGGCGATATTGGTCGCCACGAACCCGAGCCATCCCGATCCTACCAGCGCTACCGCCGCTGCCGCAACTACTGCTGGCAGTATCCAAGGCGGTAGTGCCGTGGTGGTCAGGTCCGGTGAGGGGCGTTTGGCGTTCCCTGTCCGAACCAGTATTTTCTGCGCCACGTGAGCGTTTACCGTGATGACAATGACCCACCAAGTCACTACCAGGAACGGAAACACCCGCTTGAGGGTCGCCAACATGCGATCCACCGCGGCGCTGTCTCTGGCCCCCGCTACCATCTGGCGGAAGCCGTCGACGTAAGATGCAATCCCCGCTTCCAGTCCCTGGGGACCACTGCCCAAGGCCACTGCGAGCACCGCGAAGGCGGCAGCGCAGTAAAGCGTTAGCCAAGTCAGAACGAGCCCTGGCGGATACCACTCAATACTCTCGTCGTCGGCCGAGCGGTTAAGCAGCCCGAAACGTATGACGATGAGAACCGGCACCACACTGCCAGCGGCAAAGAGGCCCGTCCGGGCAAAACCGCTGACCGCACCAATCGTTACCATTGCCACGGCCGAGGCCAAAGCTGCCGTCCCAAGCCCGAAGCTTAGACCGGCCGCCAGCAGCGGTAATGGTGCCGCCAGCGCAAAAATTAGGGCACCTAGCAGGCTCCACTCGCCTGATAGGTGTAAGACCGAAGCCGCAAGACCTGCGGCTGCGGCGATTGGGACTTCCTTCTGCATGGCACGTATCGCTTTCGCCGGGCGTGCCCGGCGTAGGATGTGCTACTGCACCACGAAGGGCAGCAGCGCCAGATGACGGGCCCGTTTGATCGCCTTGGCCAGTTCGCGTTGTTTCTTGGTGGAAACAGCGGTGATGCGGCTTGGGACGATCTTGCCACGCTCCGAGATGAAGCGCTGCAGCAGGCGGATATCCTTATAGTCAATCTTGGGCGCGCTGGGGCCTGTGAACGGACAGGTCTTGCGGCGCCTAAAGAACGGGCGGCGGGTTCCAGCATCGCTCATTGGTCATCTCCTGCAGCAATGGGCGCTGCACTGGGGGCAGGGGCGTCATCCGCCACTCCGCTGTCGGCAAAATCAGGGCGGGGGCGACGGGGGCGTTCATCGTCACGGCGGCCACCACGAGGTCCGCCGCGCGGGCTGCGTTCTTCACGGCTCTTAAGGATGGCCGAGGGGCCTTCCTCCAACTCGTCTACGCGTACCGTCATAAAACGCAGGACGTCTTCACTCAGACGCATATTGCGCTCCATTTCGTTGATGGCGGCGGGCGGCGCGTCAATGTTGAGCAGGGTGTAATGGCCCTTCCGGTTCTTATTGATCCGGTAGGTGAGATTACGAAGGCCCCAGTATTCTTTTTTGGAGACGGTGCCGCCAAGTTCAGTAATGAACCCGGCAAAGGTGTCGGTCAGGGCTTCGGCCTGGGTCGATGATATATCTTGGCGTGAGATATACACGCTTTCATAAAGCGGCATTTGACAACACTCCCTACGGTTTTTCCCGGTCCGGTGCCGGGCAGGCGGGTGCCTGCCTAATCGGCGCTCCGACCCTAGCCGACCCAATGGGGCCAGCAAGGAATGTCAAGGCGGCGGAATATACACGAAAGTCCCCGGGGGGCAAGCGCGGAGGCACCCATTGCCGGGGCCCTGAAAGGGGGCCCTTGAATGGGGGGTCTTGAACCGTTGTGGGCAGGCGGCTATCACTCGTGATCATAACAAGACAAAGGGGCACCAAAGCCGTGATTCAAGCATTTGTATTTCCAGGCCAGGGCTCACAGGCGGTGGGGATGGGTAAACCCTTAGCCGAAGCCTTTGAAACCGCCCGCGACGTATTCGGGGAGATTGATGAGGCTCTTAGCCAAAACCTCTCCCGCCTGATATTCGATGGGCCCGAAGATACCTTGACCCTGACCGAAAATGCCCAACCAGCGCTGATGGCGGTATCCCTGGCGGTTATGCGGGTGCTGGAACGCGACGGCCATGTAGATCTGGCTACGGCGGCGCGTTTTGTTGCCGGTCATTCGGTCGGCGAATATTCGGCGCTGGCGGCGGCTGGGGCCTTTTCCCTGGGCGACGCGGCCCGGCTTCTGCGGGTGCGTGGGGAGGCCATGCAGGAAGCGGTGCCGGTGGGCGTGGGCGCCATGACAGCGATTCTCGGCCTCGATTATGCCGCGGTCGCCGAATTGGCCGCTGCCGCTGCGGAGGGCGAGGTGTGCACCGCCGCTAATGACAACGCGCCCGGTCAGGTGGTGGTGTCGGGCCATAAGGCAGCGGTCGAACGGGCGGTGGCGCTCGCTTCCGAAAAGGGCGCGCGGCGCGCCATCATGCTGCCGGTCACGGTCCCCTCTCATTGCGCGCTGATGGCGCCTGCCGCCGACGTCATGGCCGAAGCCTTATCGGCGGTCTCCATCCAGATTCCGGTCCTGCCGCTGGTCGCCAACGTCAAGGCCGAAGCTGTTACTGATCCGGAAGAGATCAGGGCTCTGCTGGTCGCCCAAGTCACCGGCACCGTGCGCTGGCGTGAAAGCGTCCAGTGGATGAAGATGCAAGGCGTCGAACGGTTGGTTGAGATTGGTGCGGGCAAGGTTCTGTCGGGGCTTGCCAAACGCATTGATCCTGACTTATCGGCGATTGCCCTAAATACGCCTGATGACATTGAAGTGTTTATTAAATCCAATTAAACCGCTGAGCCCGAAAGGATGGTTCTAGATGTTCAATCTCGAAGGTAGGAAGGCGCTTGTTACCGGCGCCAGTGGCGGTATCGGCGGCGCTATCGCCAGGGCTTTGCATGGTGCAGGCGCAACCGTCACATTGTCGGGCACGCGTAAGGATGCTCTTGACCAGCTTGCGGCAGAATTGGGGACGCGGACCCATGTCGTCGTGGCCGATCTTTCCACCGCCGAGGGTGCAGATGCCCTGGTCAAGGATGCCGATGCGGCGATGGGCGGCATCGATACCTTGGTCAACAACGCCGGTCTAACCCATGATCAGCTACTTTTACGGATGAAGGACGAAGATTGGCAAAAAGTCCTCGATGTCAATCTAACCGCGGCCTTCCGCTTGTCGCGTAGTTGTCTGCGCGGCATGATGAAAGCGCGTTTTGGACGGATCGTCTCCATAACGTCGGTGGTGGGTTCCACCGGTAATCCCGGTCAGGCGAATTATGCCGCGTCCAAGGCAGGGCTGGTTGGGTTCACCAAGTCGCTGGCTCTTGAAGTAGCAAGCCGTGGGATTACCGCCAATTGCGTGGCACCGGGCTTTATCATCACGGCAATGACCGATGCGTTGAACGATGATCAGCGCACCCAGACTCAACAGGCAATCCCAGCGGGTCGTTTTGGCGACGCATCAGAAGTGGCGGCGGCGGTGGTTTACCTGGCCAGTCAAGAGGCCGCGTATGTCACTGGTCAAACTCTACACGTGAATGGTGGCATGGCTATGATTTGATCGGGTGAATTCATGTATTTGTTTTTATTTACAGGTGCTTGCCGGTTGCTTGGCGGGCGCTGGTCAAGCCCTGAAAAGTGTGTTACCAACAGGCACTTTCGCATATCCCGGCAACGGGATGGCGAGCATTGCGAGGCCTTAAAATTTTGGTGACCTTAACTTTTGCTACAATGTAAGTTACGACATTCACCGCCAACAGTATCCCGCACGGGACCATTATCTGAGGAAAGAGAAAAAATGAGCGATGTTGCTGAACGTGTGACCAAGATCGTCGTTGAACACTTGGGTGTTGACGAGGGAAAGGTCACCGAGAACGCGAGCTTCATTGATGATCTTGGCGCTGACAGCCTGGACACGGTCGAACTTGTTATGGCTTTCGAAGAAGAGTTCGGTTGTGAAATTCCTGACGATGCGGCGGAAAAAATCCTGACCGTTAAGGATGCCATCACCTACATCGGGGCGAACACCTGATTTCGGGGGGTGGGTCTTGATCCGCCCCACATTTCCACGACTAACGCCAGAGCCGCTATGAGACGTGTTGTCGTCACAGGCCTCGGCCTGATCAGCCCGCTAGGATGCGGCGTCGAAGAGACGTGGTCGCGCCTAATTAAGGGTGAATCTGGCCTTGGTGCGATCCAATCTTTCGACGTGTCCGATTTGCCGTGCAAAGTCGCGGGGCAAATTCCCCTTGGCAATAAGGCCGACGGCAAATTTAGTGCCGATGATTGGGTTGAACACAAAGAACAGCGCAAGATGGATACGTTCATAATTTATGCGCTGACGGCGGCGATCCAGGCGGTTGAGGATTCGGGGTGGAAGCCTACCGACACCGAAGACCAGGAACGCACCGGGGTTATGATCGGTTCGGGCATCGGCGGCCTGCCGGCGATAGCCGATGCGGCGGTGACACTTTTGGAACGCGGTGCCCGGCGAATCAGCCCATTTTTCATTCCTTCTGCGCTGATCAATCTTGCTTCGGGGCATGTTTCAATTAAATACGGTTTTCGCGGCCCCAATCATTCGGTGGTGACGGCTTGTGCCACTGGGGCGCATGCGATTGGCGACGCCGCCCGGTTAATTCAAATTGAAGATGCCGACGTTATGGTCGCGGGTGGCACTGAAGCTGCGGTATGCCGTTTGGGGCTGGCGGGTTTTGCTGCCGCGCGCGCACTCTCGACCAACTTTAATGATACCCCTACCCGAGCGTCGCGCCCCTGGGACAAGGACCGTGACGGTTTCGTCATGGGAGAGGGCGCAGGTGTTGTTGTTCTTGAAGAATATGAGCATGCCAAAAAGCGTGGCGCTAAAATCTATGCCGAGGTCACGGGTTATGGCATGTCTGGTGATGCTTATCATATAACCGCACCGGCGGCCGATGGTGACGGTGGTTATCGTGCCATGGTGGCTGCGCTCAAGCGTGCGGGTATCAACAAGGAAGACGTGGACTACGTCAACGCCCATGGGACATCGACCCCCTTGGGGGATGAAATTGAGTTGAGGTCCGTTAAGCGTCTGTTTGGTGATCATGCCTATAAGCTGTCGATGTCGTCGACTAAATCGGCTATCGGCCATCTTCTAGGGGCCGCTGGTAGCGTTGAAGCGATCTTCTCGATACTGGCGATCCGCGACAGCGTGCTCCCCCCGACGCTTAATCTGGAAAATCCGTCGGAAGGCTGCGACATCGATCTGGTGCCGCTCCAGGCGAAGGAGCGCAAGATCAAGGCAGCGCTTTCCAATTCCTTCGGT
>JBLHLO010000105.1:0-7701 GCA_047621105.1 Alphaproteobacteria bacterium | reverse complement strand
GGTCGTTTTCGGACCCGTTATCTGGTGTATCATTTTCATTGGTCATATTATTTCCCCACTTGGCACCCGTTAGGCGTTCATGCCGTCACCGGCGCGGGTTGTTTAGCCCGTATCGCTGCCCCGTGCAAGGCGCGGCCGGCAAGGTGTAACAGGGGGTTTAGCGTCGGATTTAACGGCCCTTGGGCTTATTTTTGCCGTCATCCCCTGCTAGGCGTTCGGGTGGGATTTCGGTGAATTCGCCTTCGATCACGCCATCATCAGGGGGGGCCTCCCAGGTGTGGGTTTCCATATGGATTCCGCCACGGTTCCGCGCCCAGCGCCAAATCAATCCGGCGATGGCGCGGCGAAGGGGAGGGATCACCAATGCAAGCCCGAGGGCATCGGTGACGAACCCAGGGGTAAGCAATAAAACGCCGGCCACCAGAAGGCCCATCCCGTCCACCATTTCAGCCGCTGGAAATTGGCCTTGATTAAGGCTTTTTTGGGCGCGGGCCAGAATCTGAAAGCCTTGCGCCCGGACCAGGGTGGTGCCGACCGCTGCGGTGAGCACGATCAGGCCAACGGTCTGCCACGCACCGATGATTCCGCCCACCTTGATGATAACGGTGATTTCGATGATCGGGACGGCCACGAAGGCCAGGAAGAGTAAAACTGCCATCATGTCCTTAAAAATGGGGGTCCGAGCGCCTAAGTCCAGAGGAAATCTGCAGGACGCTGGATTTTAAGAGGCGTCGTTGTTAGTTTGGGGCCGTAAAACCCTTCCCTGTCATCGGTTTGGGCTTGGATCGAAAGGATTTTCATGGGTGGTGGCTTCCAGTTTATCGATATCATTTTCTTCGCTTTAGTGGCGGTCTTTGTGATTTTGCGTCTCAGGAGTGTCCTGGGCCGGCGTACCGGGCATGAACAACGTCCGACACCAGCCCCAGAACCTCGCCAGGTTGATCAGCGCACGGCTGATGAGGCGGATGAAGATGATAATGTCGTGCGGCTCCCGGGCCGTGATGGCCAGGCCATTCCCAAGGAAACGCCCCTTGGGGCGGGTTTGACCCAAATCAAGCTGGCCGACCCCAATTTCGATGCGGGGGACTTTCAGGAAAAGGGCAATGCGGCGTTTGAATATATTGTTATGGCATTTGCGGCCGGTGAAACGGCCAAGCTTAAGCCGCTTCTGTCAAAGGATGTCTATGAAGGATTCGCCGCCGCGATCAAGGCGCGTGAGGAGAACGGGTTAACCCTGACCACGACCTTAGTGCGTATCAAGGATGCGGAGCTTATCGAAGCATCCATGAACGGTCGTACGGCGTCGATCACCCTGCGGTATCTGACCGAGCAGATAAATGTCACCACCGATGCCGAAGATAAGGTGGTTGATGGCGATCCCGACCGTATCACCGAGGCAGTGGATATTTGGACCTATGAACGTAACACCCGTGCGTCCGATCCAAACTGGACCCTGGTTGCGACCGAAACGCCTGAATAACGCGGCGGGTTTGGTGACGGCGCCCAGCCGATCCTTTTGCTTTTTTATCTCAGCGCAGGCGCGCGGCTTTGCCGCATTGATGATCTGTGCGGGTTTTGTCTGGTCCTGTGCGCCGCGTTTGGATGAAGACCGTGTTCATCTGTCACCGACAACTTTTGACGCGTTACCCGGCTGGTTTGATGATGACCCGCGGGGGGCTCTTGTCGCCCTATCCCGCTCCTGCACCCGCCATATCGCGCGGCCACCGCCTAGATTAATCGGGCCGCGCGGCATTGCCGGGCGCGCTGCCGATTGGGCGGGTGCTTGCACGGCGCTGGCAAAATTAAACCCTGACCAACTGACCCCGGCCCATGCGCGCGCTTTTATTGAGCGCCATTTTCAGCCTTTTGCTGTTACCGGCGCCATGGGTGAGGAAGGCCTCTTCACGGGATATTATGAAGCGGCGGCACGCGGGGCGCGCCAACGCTCGGCTCGTTACAACGTGCCGATTTATCGCCGGCCAGATGATTTGGTCAGTGTCGACTTAAGTATTTTTTCTGAAGAATTTCGGGGCCGTACCATTGCCGGGCGGGTGCGGGGCGGACGCCTTGAGCCTTATGCCGACCGTCGCCGCATTGCCCGCGGCGGTCTTAAGAACCGTGCCCTTGAAATCCTGTGGCTCGATGATCCGGTGGATGCCTTCTTCATGGAAATCCAGGGTTCGGGCCGGGTGAACATGGACGATGGTTCGGTGGTGCGTGTCGGTTTTGCCGCAAAGAACGGTCATCCCTATACCGCCATCGGCCGGGTGCTGGTGGAGATGGGCGCAATGGACCTTAATCATGTTTCCATGCAATCGATCCGCGCTTGGTTGGCGGCCCATCCCGCTAAGGCGCGTGCGGTGATGGAGCAGAACAAATCCTATGTCTTTTTTCGTGAGCTTACCGGTGATGGTCCCATCGGCGCCGAAGGTGTGGCGCTGACGCCGGGCCGTTCGCTCGCGATCGACCGCAAATTTTTGCCCCTCGGGGTACCGTTCTTTCTTAGCGCCGATGACAGCGCGGGCGGGCTTGCGCCGGTGCGTTCGCTGGTCGTGGCCCAAGATACCGGCGGTGCCATCCGCGGGCCCGTGCGGGGCGACCTATTCCTGGGCTGGGGTGAAAGTGCGGCAGCACGGGCGGGCCGGATGAAGATGCGCGGCCGCTACTGGATTTTATTGCCGCGCGGAAAGTCGTCCACTGGACCCCAAACATGAGCCAGATTCCAATCGTGAGTCAGTCATGAAAAAAACCGGCAAGGCTTCACCGCTCAGGGCAGACGCGGCGTTGTGGCAGCATGTGGCGCGCGATGTCGCCCCACTAAAAGGCCGGGACAAGTTGCAGCCATCGGTCGCGTTGCCTGAAATGGTCTCGCCACAAATCTCGCCAGCAAAATCACATGCGCGTCCTGTTGCACATATCCGTGTGCAGCCCGCGCATCCACCGGCGCCTACGCCCGCGCTTGCGGCGGGTGCCGCACTGGGTCTTGATCGGCGCACGGCAACCCGCCTGCGCCGTGGTCAACTCATGATCGAAGGCCGCTTCGATCTGCACGGCATGATCTTGGTTGAAGCTGAAAGGGCGCTGGGAAAATTTCTTAAATCCGCGCATGTGCGGGGCGTGCGCTGTGTATTGGTGATTACCGGCAAGGGCTTGCGCGGCAATGGGACCGGGGTGATCCGGGCGGCATTGCCCGGCTGGCTCAATGGATCCTCCTTGCGGCCGATCGTCGTTGCTTTTTCCCAGGCCAGGCCCGCCGATGGGGGGGCCGGGGCGTTTTATGTTTATCTGCGCCGTGACCGCGAACGATGACCCCGTTTGGTGCCAAGCTGCGTGAATTGCGCGCCTCGCGTCATGTGACCCTCAAGCGGATGGCAGCAGATCTACAACTGTCCTCTGCTTATCTCTCGGCGCTTGAGCACGGTAAGCGCGGTCGGCCCTCGCCAGTGTTGCTGATTCAAATTTGTCAGTATTTTCATTTGATCTGGGAAAATGCGGAAGAGCTCGAACGCCTTGCCCAATTATCGCATCCGCGCGTCACGGTCGATACGTCCGGGTTGGAGGCCGAAGCGACAGAGCTTGCCAATGTCCTTGCCGAACGTATCCACGACCTGGAGCCGCAATTGGTGCGCCGGCTCCTTGCCCTGATCAGGGGTGCCGCTAAAGAATGAATTTGGAAAGATCGGTATCTTTGACTAGATCGCCAACGCGTGAGCGCACGTAATCGGAATCGATGCTGACCTTTATGCCCGGATTATCAGAGGCGGAGAAGCTTACTTCTTCCAATAACCGTTCCATAACCGTCTGCAACCGCCGGGCGCCGATATTTTCGACGTTCTCATTCACTTCTGCCGACAGCGCCGCAATTTCCTGAATGCCGTCCGGGGTAAAATGCAGCGTCACGTTCTCGGTGGCCATGAGGGCGACGTACTGCCGGATGAGACTTGCCTCCGGTTCCGTCAGGATGCGCACGAAATCTTCGACATTCAGTGCCTGAAGCTCGACGCGGATTGGCAGCCGGCCTTGCAGTTCTGGCAACAGGTCCGATGGCTTGGCGAGATGAAACGCCCCCGATGCAATAAATAATATATGGTCGGTTTTAACCGCACCATGCTTAGTGGTGACCGTGGTGCCTTCGATCAGGGGCAATAGGTCGCGTTGCACACCTTCGCGGCTGACATCACCCCCGCCGCGTTCTTCGCGGCCGCAGATTTTGTCAATTTCATCTAAAAAGACGATGCCGTTTTGTTCGACCGAATTGATGGCGTCGCGCAGCACTGTGTCGTTGTCGACCATCTTATCCGCTTCTTCCTGTACGAGGAGCGTATGAGATTCACTGACGGTGATCCGCCGCGGCTTGGTTTGCCCGCCGAAGGCTTTCCCCAACACATCGCCGAGATTGACCATACCCATGGACGCGCCGGGCATGCCCGGAATTTCAAACGACGGCATATTGCCCTGGGCATCGGTGACCTGAACCTCGATTTCCTTGTCGTCTAATTCACCGGTGCGCAGACGGGCGCGGAATTTCTCACGTGTTTCGCGGCTCGCTTTATCGCCGACCAGGGCATCAAGGACGCGTTCTTCGGCACTGAGTTCCGCCTTGGCAGTAACGGCTTTGCGGGCGCGTTCACGGGTTATGACGATGGCGGCTTCTAACAGGTCGCGGATGATTTGTTCGACGTCGCGCCCGACGTAACCGACTTCGGTGAATTTTGTTGCCTCAACTTTTATGAACGGTGCTTGCGCAAGCCGCGCAAGCCGCCGCGCGATCTCGGTCTTGCCGACACCGGTTGGCCCGATCATTAAAATATTCTTGGGTGAGACTTCCTCACGCAGGTCTGGATCCAACTGCTGGCGCCGCCAACGATTGCGAAGGGCGATGGCAACGGCGCGTTTGGCATCGTTTTGCCCGACGATATAGCGGTCGAGCTCGGAAACGATTTCGCGTGGGCTGAAGGCAGAGGCGGTGGATTGATCGGTCATATTTTTTTGAACTTACGTGCTGAGTTTTTCGACAATGACATTGGTGTTGGTATAAACGCAGATACCCGCGGCAATTTCCATGGCGCGCCGGGCAATCGCCTCAGCATCCATATCGGGCCGGTCGATGAGCGCACGGGCGGCAGACAGAGCGTAATTGCCGCCCGAGCCGATGGCGAGCAACCCGTCTTCGGGCTCAAGCACGTCGCCGGTGCCGCTGACCAGCAGCGATGCTTTGGTATCGGCGACCGCTAACATGGCCTCTAGCCGACGCAGATAGCGGTCTGTGCGCCAGTCTTTGGCCAGTTCGACGCAGGCGCGGGTCAGATCACCATGTTTTTCGAGCTTGGCTTCGAGCCGCTCAAATAAGGTGAAAGCATCTGCCGTGGCGCCGGCAAAGCCGGAAAGGACACTACCCCCCTTAAGGGTGCGCACCTTGCGGGCGTTGGATTTAATGACTGTTGGGCCCATTGAGACCTGGCCGTCGCCTGCCATGACGACTTCGTTGCCCTTACGGACGCAAAGGATGGTGGTGCCGTGCCAGCCGGGGCTTTGAGTATCTGTTGTCATGGTCGGGATTCCCTGGAAAGAGGGCAAGAATACCAGACCATGTGGGGAGAAACAGCACCCAATCAAGCTTGTTTATGAGATTTAGCCCTGATTTCGGCTGGTCCATGGCGCCGCTCTAGCGCCTTCCGCTTCCGGCCCCTACCTGCTAAAAGGCGCTCTTCGGGCATCCCCTCTCAATGGGGGCCTGCCATTACGGGATCATAGGAGAGCGCCATGGCCGCACGTAAGGGCCGCGTCGAGCGCAAGACGAAGGAAACCAGCATCACCGTCGAGGTCAACCTCGACGGCACGGGGACCTACGACATCTCGACCGGGATTGGTTTTCTCGATCACATGTTGGAGCAACTATCGCGCCACAGCTTGATCGACATGACTGTGAAGGCGAAAGGTGATCTCCACATCGATTTTCACCACACCACGGAAGATACTGGGCTCGCGCTGGGTGAGGCTTTGTCCAAGGCGCTCGGCGACCGCGCCGGCATCGTGCGTTACGGGGAGGCGTTTGTCCCTATGGATGAAACGCTGACCCGTGTGCTCCTCGACGCGTCCAATCGGCCGTATCTTGTTTACGAGGTCCGTCTCCCCGTGGCCAAGCTTGGCGACATGGACACCGAATTGTTCAAGGAGTGGTTCAGGGCCTTTGTGCAAACCGGTGGGCTGACCCTGCATGTGGAAAACCTGTACGGCGAGAACGCCCATCATATTATTGAATCCTGTTTCAAGGGGCTGGCCCGGGCATTGCGTAAAGCGGTTGAAATTGATCCGCGTAAATCTGATGCGGTGCCGTCTACCAAAGGCGTGCTTTAATTCGGATCCCTTCTAATCAGACCGTGTGCGGAGAAGCGCTGTGCGCATCTACACTATCCATCTGCCGCCACCCACTTCATCGTCCAAGCGTGAAGCCGTGGTCGTGCGCGAAGGCTTTAACTGGTGGGCGCTTCTATTCACCGGATTATGGGCGCTCGGTGTGCGCATGTGGCTCATGGGTGTGGCGTTGATCTTGGTCACTGGCGCCTTGGCGGCGAGCCTGGATTATGCGGGCGCGGGTGACATCGTGGCGGGTGTGGTCATGGTTGCTGTCAGTGTTTGGATTGGTGCCGAAGCTAATGATTGGCGCCGCGCACATCTGACGCGCAAGGGTTGGCGCCGGGCTGCCGTAGTTGCTGCTGTTGATCGTGACGCGGCGCTCAGGCGCTATCTTGATCTTTCGGCCCTTGGTCCTGTGCCCGCGTGAGAACATTACTGCTATGACTACTGTCATTATAGATTACGGCTCTGGAAATTTGCGTTCTGCCGCTAAGGCGTTTGAGCGTGCCTCTGGTGAGCGGGTTGAGGTCACTGGCGATGCCACCGCACTGGCGCGCGCCAGCCATGTTGTGCTGCCTGGTGTTGGTGCCTTCGGTGATTGTGCGGCGGGTTTGCGGGCGCTGCCTGGTATGGTCGATGCGCTCAACCACCACGTAATTGAAAAGGGGATACCCTTCCTCGGCATCTGCGTCGGCATGCAATTGATGGCAACGCGCGGCCTAGAGCATGGGGCCCATGACGGCCTCGATTGGATCAAGGGCGAGGTCACGGCGATAGATGCTGCCGTCATAACGGCCGGTCTTAAAATCCCGCATATGGGTTGGAACGATCTTCGGTTGCGGGTGAGCAATCATCTCGTGTTTGCTGGGATAGAGACCGGTACGCATGCGTATTTCGTGCACAGCTACCGTTTTGTATGCGCCGATCAAAACGATATCCTGGCGGAGGTCGAACATGGCCAATTGCTGACCGCGGCAATCGGGCGTGACAATATGGTTGGTGCCCAATTCCACCCGGAAAAAAGCCAGGCGGTCGGCCTAAAGTTTATCGAAAATTTTCTTAAATGGCGGCCGTAACCTAGTTGTTTCTTGAAGGGAGTAAAAAGCGCAATGATCCTTTTTCCCGCCATCGATCTCAAGGACGGCGCCTGTGTTCGTTTGTTCCAAGGCGATATGGACCAAGCCACCGTTTATAATGCCGATCCTTCGTCCCAGGCCCGTGCCTTTGCCGACGCGGAGTTTCAGTGGCTGCATTTGGTTGATCTCAACGGCGCCATAGAAGGACATCCGGTGAACGATGCGGCTGTGGAGGCGATCCTCAATACGATATCCATGCCGACGCAAT
>JBLHLO010000104.1:0-7720 GCA_047621105.1 Alphaproteobacteria bacterium | reverse complement strand
GGCGATGTTGTTATCATCGGAAAAACCCCCGGCTTTTAGCGCCTCCAATACACCGGCCATCCATTCGCTCACTTCCTCACTCATACTTCCGCTCCTTTGGCATTTTCACATGTCGAATTTTACATGTCCTTTGTGCGATCGGTCCCTGGGGCCGCCGCGATCAGGGGGGATCGTAATGATCTTGGGCCCTTCAAAAAAGACAAAAATGGACCGGGACTTGTCACCCTCGGTCATTTATAGATGGGCGACTTATAGACGAATAAACGAACCCACGGAACCCCACCATGTCCGCAAGAACCAAACCGCCGTTTCGCGCCGATCACGTCGGCAGCATGCTCCGCCCAAAGGCCTTGATAGACGCCCGTGGCCAGCGCGACGCAGGCAATATCAGCGATGCCGAACTATGGGATATCGAGAGCGCGGCGGTTGATGTGGTCATTGCCCTGCAAGAAGGCGCCGGACTGCAGGCCATCACCGACGGCGATTTCCGCCGCGGCCATTGGTGGAATGACTTCGTGCTGGCCATAGAAGGGGTCGAGATTCAGGGCGGCCTTCAGGTCCATTTCCGCCAGCAACCCGGGGCCGAGATCGCCCACGCCCCGCACCGCGCGGTGGTGACAAAACGCCTCAACCGGCCCAAGGGCATCTGCACGGACGCCTTCAAATATTTGCATGAACACACCAAGGGAACGGCAAAGCTCTGCATCCCGTCGCCGTCCATTGTGCATTTCCGCTCCGGACGCGAAGGCATCGACAAGACCGCCTATCCCGACATGGCCGAGTTCTTCACCGGTCTAGCGCGCATCTGGCGTGAGGAAATCGCCGATATCGCCGCTTTGGGCGGCCGCTACATCCAGCTCGACGAGGTCAATCTGGCTTTCCTTTGCGATCCCAAGCTGCGCGACGCGGTGACCCAGCTCGGTGAGGATCCCGACACTATGCCCCACACCTATGCCAATCTGATCAACGATACGGTGCGCGACCGGCCGGACGACATGGCGGTCTGCCTGCATCTCTGCCGCGGCAATCACCGCAGCAATTATGTCGCCGACGGGGGGTATGAGCCGATCGCCGAAACGCTGTTCAACGAGATCAATGTGGACGGCTATTTCATGGAATTTGACAGCCCCCGCGCCGGCAATTTTGAACCGCTGCGCTTCGTGCCCAAGGGCAAAATGGTGGTGCTCGGCCTGGTGACCACAAAATTCCCAGAATTGGAAAAGAAGGACGAGCTTAAGCGCCGGATCGAGGAGGCGTCAAAATACGTCGATATCGACCAGCTGGCGCTCAGTCCGCAATGCGGCTTCGCCAGCACCTTGCTCGGTAACAAGGTCACCGTGGATGACGAAAAGCGCAAGCTTGCCCTGATCACCGAACTGGCGGAAGAAATCTGGGGCTAAGCCCGAACCCGGTACTCAAAGATGCCTGATCACTTGCAGGTAATCGTCTTAGGTTCGTTATTGGACCCCGGCGCATAAGCGATATCGCAAGTCATGCCGACCTTCAACGCTTTACGCTTGGCCTTCTTACCGGCAACCATGATCTGGGTGCGAGAGCCCGAAATCTTGGATTTAATGGCCTTGCCCGCCTTGTTCTTAAAGCTGATCCAGCGCCCGTCAGGCGTGATGGTCACAAGCTGGGTGCCGGGCACCTGAGTCGCGCCGGGTTTCCGGCCCAACACATCCTTCAACAGTTTGATCGCCGTCGGGCTTTGCTGGAAGGCTTCGCGGACCACCTTGGCCACGTCCTCGCCAAAGCCCGGATTGATCGGACGATGGGCCTTCAGCGCTTCGATCCCCAGTTCCTTACTGGTCAGCGCCTGCTTATAGGCGGCCCGCAGCACCGCCAGACGACCAGCAGGAACTTTCGGCGGGCCGGCGGTAAAGCGCGCCAATTCAGCCTGCGAACCGATCAGCGCCACCAGGGACTTACCATCCGGCGTATTCACCAAATCCTTGGCCAGTGGTGCGCCGACCATGGGCGTGCCGCCGATCTGCAGGAGGGCCCGGCCCTTGCCGCTGCCCAGGAAACTATGAACCGAGGATTCCCCGCCCATCATGCCGACCAACTCACCACGCATGATGGCAAGCTGTGAATGGGTGCCGCCGTAGCCCGGAATGAGCCGGACGTTGAGGTCCAAGGCGCGGCTCAGCATGATCATCTCATTATAGGCCGACGACCCTATCCCCGAAGCGCCGAACTTGAACGGCGTGCCCTGTTTGCGAAAATCGAGAATGCTCTTGAACGGCAGCTTAGCACCGGTCACCACCACACGCGGGTCCGCCGCCGCCTTGCCGATCCAAGACATGTTGCGCAGATCGAAACGGATACCCTTCTGACCGATAAGCTGGGCGTAAATCAGTCCGGTATTGAAGGTCCCCATGGTCAGCCCATTGGGCTTTGCCGCGTAAATCAGGTTGGCCCCGACCACATGCCCGGCACCGGGACGGTTAACCACGGCAAAAGTTACCCCCGGCATAACGCGCTTCATATGACGCGTGACCATGCGTGCATAAAAATCGTAACCGCCGCCCGCTGTGGTGGCGATGATATAGCTGATCGTCTTGCCCTTGAAGTAATCGGCATCATCGGCCCGGGCCGGCCCCGTCGCCAGCACCACCGCAGCAACCAAAGCCAGCGCGGAAACGATGAAAAATAATTTGCGGATCATGGTGTATCTCCCTGATCTATGAAATGGCCTTCATTCTTGGCCTTATCATGCCCCGCTGAGATACGGGCCGCAAGATGAGGTCCCAATGGGCCCCGATCACTGGCCATCCACACCCCGAATGCGGTCGATCAGCTGGATCGGGTCCGGGGGACAAGCATTCCCCCGCCAGGCGACATGCCCATCTGGGCGCACCAGGACAAGTGCCGCTTGATACAGCTCGGCGACCGCCGGATCGGTCAGCGGCACGTCTTTGAGCGGGACACCGCGCTGCCCAGCCGCCGCAAACAATGCCTGCCCGTCAGGGGGTGACGCGCCAAGCCGAAGCAAGGTGAAGCCATCGCCAAAGAGATCGAGGGTCGAAACCCCATCGTCGAGCCAGACATGCGGCGCCCGCGATCCGGGCCGGGCCGACGGGGTATAGGAAAGCGCGTCCATGGGCAGCGGCGGCGTTCCATCGGCAACACAGACCGGCGAATCTTCATAGGCATATTGGAACTTGAGGTATTCACTGCCGGCATATTTGGCGATGCTGGCGCGCAAGCCTTCGACCACCGGTGCCGTCTTCCCAGCCGCCACAGTTTGCGCCGTCGCAGCATCGATCGCCGGAATACTAGTCATGGCCTTAAAGGCCTTGGTCGCCAGGCCGACATTCCGCAGGGCAATCGGCCGACGTTCCGCATCATAAGAAGCGAGCAGCCCAGGCGCGCCCCATCCCGTCAGCACCGCGGCAAGCTTCCAGGCCAGGTTCATCGCCTCTTCCATGCCTGTATGCATGCCATAGCCGCCGGTTGGCGAACATTGATGCGCACAATCACCGGCGATGAAAACCCGGCCATTTTGATAATGCTCGGCGACGTAATCGCGCCGTTCCCAACGTTGAACATTGATGATCTCGTGCGGAAAGGGTCCCCCGAACAACCGCTGCAGATAGGCTTCGGCATCGGCATCGGGCGATGAATCGTCATAGACCGTTAAACGCCAGAGCCCCCGGCCATCGATGGCGATCATCTCGGACCAGCATCCCGTCTCGTCGATGGAGCGAAAAAATCGTCCGCAGCCCTTGTCATGCAGCGCCATCATTTCGGTCGAGCGGAAGAAGATATTGATGCTATGGGCAACCACACCAAGCCCGCCGAGGCCAATGCCGAGCGCGTCCCTGACCATCCCCCCCGGCCCGTCGCAACCGACCAAATATTGGGCCGTGATGGTTTCGGTTTTGCCGCTTTGGCTGTGGCGCAAAACCGCACGAACGCCCTCATCATCCTGGGTGAAGGACTCGAGGCTGAGGTGATAGCGCAAGCGCACCAGCGCCAGCCCCCGCACATGATCGGCCAGGATGGGATCGAAAAAAATCTGCGGGCAGTGGCACGCGCTTTCCGGGGTAAAACCGAGCCGATTGGGCGCTGCATAAGCGGGAATTTTCAACCGGGCGAACTCGGTTCCGGTAAAGCTCTGTTGATAGACGACGTCACCGGGCAGGTCTTTCGGCCAACCCGCGCCGCGGACCTTATTCGCGATCCCCCAGCGGCGGCAAAATTCCATGGCGCGCGCGCTGACCTGGCTCATTTTCGGCACCGCAACCACGCCGTCCCGCTTTTCCACCACCCTGCAGTCGATGCCGAGCCGGCCCAACTCAGTGGCGAGCGCCAACCCCACCGGACCGGCCCCGGCGATCAGGACCGGTGTTTTATCTTCTCTATTTTCTGCCATCACTGGGTCACAAAGAGGCTTTCAATGGGGATCGTTTGGGCGATCATGTCTTGCTCGACAAGATACGCGATGAAGGCTTCCAGTGTCGGCCGATTGACCTCGACCCCATAAGGCCAGGGGTCTTCGCCGAATTCACGAACCAATTCTTCGACGTCGGCTTTCATCCAGGGCAGCATATACGGCAGGGTGCCACTGCGGCTCCGCATGCGCGCGACGGCCGCATCCTTGGCCGCATCAAACGCCTGATACAGGCTCTCGGCGACAAAGGGGTGGGCGTCGTAAATATCGCGGCGAATGACGATCAAATGCATGATCGGGAAAATTTTCGTGCGCCGGTAGTAATCAAGCTCAACCGCATGAAAATCGGGAAACAAGCGTTCGATATCGGGATGGGTGCCGAAAGACTTGGGCAGCCTCGGCGTCACGAGCGCATCGAGCTCCCCTTCTTCCAGCAATTGGGCGAGCGGCTTGCCCGAATGGTTTTCCGCCATCTGAACCGGCTTGAGCAGCGGCATCATATCGGAATCGCTATGGGCGCCGGGTTTATCTAAATCCCCCTGCAGCCATTGAATGGTGGACAGATCGACCCCGTATTCATGGGTGAGCATGCCCCGCACCCAGACCGAAGCCGTCTGGGTATAAATCTGAGTCCCAACGCGCTTACCTTCGAGGTCCTTGGGCGTCCGGATACCGGCCTTGCGGTTCACGGTCACGAAGCCGTGGCGAAACAAACGTGAGGGAAATACCGGCAGGGCGACAAAGGGACATTTACCGGCATCGAACCGGGCGACAAATTCCGAACCCGACATTTCGGCGACATCAAACGGATCGGGGCCAGACATCCGATCGAAAAGGGCACGCGGCGACTCGCTGGTCACGAAATCAAGATCGATGCCCTCGGGCTGCACCTCGCCGGTATAAAGCGGCAACATGCGGTCATAAAGGCCACAGGCAAATTTCAGTTTGATCGACATGGTTTTTCCAATCCCTCCCCGTGCATTTATTTTTTTAAGAAGATGGCACGCGCCGTCATGGAGATCAATGCGGCACACAGGGGCCGGACATCAGCGCGGCCTGAAAGAGTTGTGTTTAAATTTGAGGATTGTCCGCTTTGGGTGGTGGTCTCCACTGATCGACGCAACACTTTATCTTAAATGGAAAGATGGAGTGTATTGCGATGGTTAGAATGTATGGCCGAGGTTTCACTTCGGCGGAGAAGACGGCGTTATGGGATCGGTGGCAGCGCGGGGAGTCGCTTAAGGCGATCGGGCGGGCTTTTGGTAAGCCGTCATCATCTATTTATTTCCAGCTGGCACCACACGGGGGGATACGCCCGGCAGAGCAGCGTCGCCCACGCTTGGCGTTGAGCTTGTCGGAGCGCGAAGTGATCTCGCGCGGGATCGTGGCCCGTCGGTCGATCCGTTCCATGGCAAGGTCGCTTGGCCGTTCGCCCTCAACGGTAAGCCGTGAAGTTCGCCGTAATGGCGGGTATGATCACTATCGTGCGGCAGCAGCCGATGAACGGGCCTGGGTCCGAGCGCGGTGGCCGAAGCGATGTAAGTTAGCAACCAATCGGTGGCTACGACGTGCAGTGGCGGGGAAGCTCAGGTTGAACTGGTCGCCGGAGCAGATCGCCGGTTGGCTGAAGCGCGCGCACCCAGGAGACGGGTCTTATCAGATGTCACAAGAGACGATCTACCGCAGTTTATTCGTTCAAGCCCGCGGTGTGCTTAAGAAAGAGCTGCTTGGGCATCTTCGGTCGAAGCGCACGATTCGGCGCTCCAGACAGGCCACCCAGAAGGGCGGGGCCCATGGGCAGATCAAGGACATGATCTCGATCCGTGAGCGCCCGGCATCGGTTGAGGATCGGGCGGTGCCTGGTCACTGGGAGGGTGATCTCATATCGGGATCGAAGAATAGTTACATCGCGACCCTGGTGGAACGCCATACGCGCTATGTGATGCTGGCGAAGGTGGCTGGCAAGGACACCGAGGCGGTGGTCTCGGCGCTCATCAAGCAGGCGGGGAAGCTGCCGAATGAGTTGTACAAATCCCTGACCTGGGACCGCGGCAAGGAGTTGGCGGATCATCGTCGATTTAGCTTGGCGACGGACATTGATGTTTACTTCTGCGATCCGCAAAGCCCGTGGCAACGTGGATCGAACGAGAATACCAACGGTCTTCTCAGGCAGTGCTTCCCCAAGGGGACGGACTTGTCGGTATACGCGCAAGCGCATCTGAATAAAGTGGCAAGACAGCTCAATGAGCGGCCACAAAAAACGCTGGAGTTTGAAACTCCAGCAGAAAGATTTAACGCGTCTGTTGCATCGACCGGTTGAGGTGACAGCTAATAGCAGACAGTTTTCAATTTGAAGCATTGCCGGTCGACGTCTGAACGTGTCTGATTTCAGCTCTCGTCCGCGCTCTTGATCGCAGACAACATGTAATTGACCGACGTGTCGGTGCCCGTCCGCCAACGCCCTGTAAGCGGATTGTAAATCATGCCTGCGACGCTTTGCACATGGAGCCCACAGGCGCGCGCATGGGCCGAGAGTTCCTCGGGGGTCAGGAACTTATTCCAATGATGCGTGCCGACCGGCAGCCAGCGCATCACGTATTCGGCACCGACGATGGCCAACGCGTAAGATTTGAGGGTCCGGTTCAAGGTTGCGGCAATCAGCATGCCACCGGGTTTGACGAGTGCCGTGGCGGCCTCGAAGAAGGCCGTGACATCGGCGACATGCTCGACCACTTCCAACATGATGACGAGGTCAAAGCGCGCGCTTTCCTGGGCGAGCATTTCTGCCGTCGCCGCCCTGTAGGTGATGTCGAGCCCCATCTGGCGGGCATGGGCCTGGGCCGTGCCGATGTTCTTTGCCGAGGGGTCGATCCCGGTCACTCTTGCGCCGAGCCGGGCCATGGGTTCGGCGACCAGCCCGCCGCCGGTGCCGATATCGAGCAGGTCGAGCCCGCTGAATGGTTGGGCATCGGTGATCGCCCCCGCTCTCGCAGGGCCAAAATGGGCGCAAGCCTGGTCGCGCACGAAGCGTACCCGTTCGGGGTTGAAACGATGCAGCGGCTTAAAACGACCGTCAGGGTCCCACCATTCGGCGGCTAGGGCCTCAAAGCGGGCGACCTCCTCAGCATCCACTGTGGGGTTCGCAGGACCGGCCTGGGGCGCAGGGGGCGGCGCCGGTGTTGGGTCGGAAGAAGACGTCATTTCAATCAGATATTACTATTTCCAGGGGGCCTTTGGCTTGCTTGGATCACGGTTCCAGAGTATGAATTGGCGCCTTTTCGGGGGTAAGTCGCAGTTTTCCGCCATTTTTTGCGGTTTTCA
>JBLHLO010000103.1:0-7731 GCA_047621105.1 Alphaproteobacteria bacterium | reverse complement strand
CGAAGCGGGCGAAGGTCTGGTTGACCGGCTATGGGAGCCCCTGGCCGACAAGCATGACCCGCCATCGGGTTATGCGGCCAAATTCTCCATGCCGTTCTGCATGGCGGTGGGATTCTTTGACGGCGATGCGGGGCTCAACCAGTTTACCGACGACCGCGCACGCGATTCCAAGGTGCTGGCACTTTGCCGCAAAATTTCTTACGTCATCGATCCCGATAACGAATACCCCGATAATTACACTGGCCATATCAAGGTGACTCTGAAAGACGGCAGCATAATTGAGAAACGCCAACCGCACATGCGTGGTGGCCGGCACGAACCCTTGAGCCGTGATGACTTGATCGCCAAGTTTCATAGCAATATTACGTATGGCGGCTGGCCGGAAGCACGCGGTGGGGAATTGCTCGAATTCTGCATCAAGATTGCCGACGCACCGGATCTTTCCGGCCTCAAGGCTTTCCGCGTTTAGGAACAAACTATGGCATCAGAAAAACAAAATCTTGCCCACAAACTGATCGCATCACACCTGGTCGAAGGTGAGTTGACGCCGGGATCGGAAATCGGCCTCAAAGCCGATCAGGTGTTGTTGCAGGATGCCACGGCGACACTCACCATGTTGGCGCTCGAAGCAATCGGGCTTGATCGCATCAAGGTCAAAACCGCCTGCCAATATATCGACCACAATTTGTTCCAGGCCGATTTCAAAAATCCTGACGATCACTTGTTCTTGCAATCGGCCTCCCAGCGCTTTGGCGTTCATTTTTCACGCCCCGGCAACGGCATTTCCCATCCCGTGCATATGGAACGCCTCGGTGTGCCGGGGCAGTTCCTGGTTGGCGCAGATTCCCATACTCCGGCAGCCGGCTCGCTTGGCATGCTGGGGATCGGCGCCGGTTCGGTCGAAGTGGCGACGGTCATGGCCGGCGATCCGCTGGCCATCCGCATGCCCGAGATCATGGGCATCCACCTGACGGGCAGCCTGCCCGATTGGGTCAGCGCCAAAGACGTGATCCTGGAAATGCTGCGGCGCCATTCGGTCAAGGGTGGCGTCGGCCGCATTATCGAATATTACGGGCCGGGGCTCAGATGTCTGGATGCCATGGACCGCCACGTGATCGCCAATATGGGCACCGAACTGGGCGCCACCACCAGTGTTTTCCCGGCAGACGACGCCGTACGCGACTTCCTTACCGCCCATGGCCGCGCCGGCGATTTCACCGCATGGGCGGCCGATGATGGCTGCGCCTACGACCATCATGACGAGATCAATTTATCGGCCTTGGAACCGCTCATCGCGACGCCGGGCAGCCCCGATAATGTGGTGCCGGTCCGCGACGTGGCAGGCGAGCCGGTCTATCAAGCCTACATCGGATCATCCGCCAACCCCGGCTTTCGCGACTTTGCCGTGGCCGCCGCCATGGTCAAAGGCCGCCATGTGCATGAAGACGTGTCTTTCGACATCAATCCCTCCACCCGACAGGTGCTGATGGACCTGATGAAGGAGGGGGCGTTGGGTCATCTGTTGCAAGCGGGCGGGCGCCTTCATCAGGCCGGATGCAACGGCTGCATGGGCATGGGGCAAGCCCCCGCCACCGGCAAGAACAGCCTGCGGACGGTGCCGCGCAATTTTCCGGGCCGTTCAGGCAATAAGGACGACAGTATCTACCTCTGCAGCCCAGAAACGGCCACTGCCGCCGCGCTCACCGGCAAGATCACCGACCCGCGCGATCTCGGCATAGCTTACCCGAAGGTGACGGTCCCGAAACGAGGCGTCGACCTGAAAGATCTGCTGCAAGCCCCGCCCCCGCCCGCTGAGGCCCTCAAGGTCGAAATTGTGCATGGCCCGAATATCGCCCCCTTGCCCGAAATTGCGCCGCTGCCCGACAGCATAGAAGTCCCTGCGCTGATGACCATGGATGACAACATCACCACCGATCACATCAACCCGGCGGGCGCCGAGGTCATGCCGTATCGCGCCAATGTCCAGGCCATTGCCGATTTTTCCTTCCGCCGGGTTGATGAAAGCTATGTCGCGCGCGCCAAGAAAACCAAAGATACGGGCGGCCACGCGCTGGTCGGTGGCATTAATTACGGACAAGGCTCAAGCCGCGAGCACGCGGCGCTGGCCCCGCAATGGCTGGGGCTTCGGCTGGTGGTGGTGAAATCCTTTGCCCGAATCCACGAACAAAATCTGGTCAATGCCGGAATCTTGCCGCTGGTTTTCACCAACGCCGATGATCATAGGCGCATCGAAATAGGCGACCGGCTCCGGGTCGAAGGCATTCGCGATGCCATCACCAAAACCCGCGACGTCATCGTTACGATTACCGGTAAAAACGTCGCGATTCCCTGCCGCCACAATATGTCGGCACGCCAGATCGAGATTTTTCTGGCCGGCGGGTTGGTCAATTGGTTCCGCGGCCGCTTGAGTGGACCCAATAGTGGCACGGGCGCCGGAAAAAACGCCGCCGCATAATGCCTAAAGGCTGCCCAACAAGCCGAACACGCCGCGCTTCCGAATGCCGCGGCGCATCAATTCCACATCGAGCACTTGATGATCATCAACGTCGAGGTTAACTGCGTTGCCCAGGGTTGAGACAAACCATTCCTGGGTGCCTGAATCCTTGGCCTGGAAAATGATGTCCTTAATGTCAAAGCGCGCGGCAATGTTCAGCAGTAAATCTTCCTTACGGTCTTCGACGCCTTCGGAGATTCCCTCCCCCTGAACCAGCACCTTCCAGGCACCGGCCTTGTAATAATCTTCGATTTGGTGAAACACGTAAGCTTGGGAATTGGTCCAGTCTTCGTGGCCCTTCTGGCCCGCTTCGGCCACCACCTTAAGCCCTGCCCCCTTGGCCATAGCAACCAAAGCGCATTTATCGGCCAATGACATGGTCACCTGGGCCGAAGACACCTCGACCGCATCGGCGCCGAGCTTCTTGACCGCCTGATAGAATTGCTTGGAAACGCCCTGCTGGAAGGCGGCTTCGGTCGCATCCCCAGCAAAGAAAGTACGAATACCCGCCTTATTCAGGATACCGATTTTCTTCTTGAGAAAACTTTCCGGCTGCAGCCGCCAGCCCCCGATGGCAATCTTGAAAATGTCGATATAATCGCCGGCACTTTCCACCAGATCATCGATCCGGTTGAAACCAAGTCCCCGATCGGCAACGATGGTGAGCCCGCTCTGACGCGGCTTTGACGGCCGGGATGCAACGCGAATGAATGAAAAAGCTTTCGATTTAAGGTCGTCGTCTTTGGCCATCTAGTTTCTTCCCCGGTTCGTTTTTAATCCTAGCTTAGCAGATGGAGTAGCCGAAGGCCGCAAGCAGAGTCAACCCGGGCCGGAGCAAAGCTGATGACCCTGATCCTCACCAACGAAGACGCCGAAGAGCTTCTCACCATGGAAGACGTGATCGCGGCGCTGGAACCGGCCTATCGCAATATTGCCGAGGGTTCCGCCATCGCCGGCGCGCGCACCGACGTGGTCAGCGTCACCCCCTATGACAAGGATGCGCGCTATTGGCTCAAGGCAGCGACCGGTATCGTGCCGGAGTTGGAAGTCGGGACCGTGCGCATCAATTCCGACATCGTCACTTGGCCGGAAACCAACGGCAAGACGCGCCGGGTCAAGGTACCGCTGGCCCCTGGCCAACGTTGGACCGGGCTGGTGCTGCTGTTTTCGGCCCGGACCGGGGAGCCCTTGGCGATTTTCCCCGACGGGGTCATCCAGCGCATGCGGGTGGCCGGCTCCACCGGATTGTCTATCAAATACATGGCGCGCGAAGACGCTTCGGTGCTCGGGCTTTTGGGCACCGGCTGGCAGGCGGGCGCCCATCTGATGGCCGCCGCGGCCGTTCGCCCGCTTACCCGTGTCCATTGCTTCAGCCCAACGAAGGCCAACCGTGAACGCTTCGCCGCCAAAATGCGCGATAAAATCGGGATTGAGGTCATCGCCGTGGATCAGGCCCGCGACGCCGTCCAGGGTGCCGATATCGTGATTACCGCCACCAATAGCCTCGATAACATCTTCTTTACCGATTGGCTGGAACCGGGCATGCATATAGCCACCATCCGCGACGGCGAATTGGCAACCGACGCCATCGCCCGGGCCGATGTGCTGGCTATCCATGATCCCGCCAATATGGGCGACGACCATATCCACGCCCCAGACGGCCTAACGATCCCCGATTTGGGCAAGGAAATCGCCGCCGCCCCGGGTTTTGAAGCCGTTCTGGCCGCGCCGCGTCTCGCCGATATCGTCGCCGGCAAAGTGCCGGGGCGCACGTCACCCGATCAGGTCAGCTGCTTCCTCAACTACCATGGGCTGGGCTTCCAGTTCACCGCCACCGGCGCCGCTTTTTACCAAAAAGCCGTGGCTGAGGGTCGAGGCCATGACCTGCCGAGCACCTGGTTCACCGAAAACGTTCATCCCTGAGTCCCAGGCCTGAGCAAAAGATGACACGCATAAAAAACGGGCCCGCAAGCGGGCCCGTTTCTCGTTTCAAGAAATGATTGTTACTTGGTCGCGCACTTTGCAGTGCGAGCCCGAAGCGGCAAACCTGCATACGTGATGTCACAGGTATGGCCAACCTTAAGTTTGGCAAAGGCCTTCTTGGCAGCCTTCTTTCCCTTTTGCCGCTTACCGTCGAGCCAGAATTTGGTTGAACGGTCATGCAACCGCATCTTCCATTCCTTACCGTCCTTGTCCTTGAAATAGACGTACTTGCCCTTGCTCTTGATCTTAGCGATTGTGATCTTGGCCTTGATATCCTTGACCTTGATCTTGAACATATTGCTGTTGTCTTGGTAGGCGGCCCAATACCGCTCAGCCGTGGACTGCAGCTTGGCGTTGTCCCAATCGACAATCAGCGAGGGGGAAAGCCCAACCTTCTTGGCCAGTTTGATGAAGGCCTTGTCGTCCTTGGCCGCCTCAAAAGTTGTCTTGAGCTTCTTGACGCGGTCGGGATGACTGGCCATCAGCTCCTGCGGCATGATGATGGCGCGATAGGACGCCACCTCAATGGTCTTCACACCGAGCGCCTTGTCCAGGGTCGGTGCATTATTGGTGAGTGACGCCACCAGGTTTTCATCCATGGCGATCGCCAGGAAACGGACCTTCTTGCCGCCGCGGCTGATGTTGGACACCTTACCGAAACCGACCGGCAGATGCTTGCCGAGAACCGACGTCACCACGTCCGAACCACCGCCGATCGGGATTACCCGAAAAGGCTTAATCCCCGCCTGTTTAACCAGGGAATTGAAAACCATATTTTCCGGGCTATCCCAGGAAGACAGGCCGGCGAGCACGGTGCCCTTCTTGGCCGCACCGATGACGTCCTGAATGGATTTGAAGGGCGACTTCGCCTCAACGAAGACGGCGCCCGGATCAATGCCGATCAACCCGACGAAATGCACCTTCTCAGACCAAGACCATTTCGGCCGCTGGCGGACATACATGATCGACGTCGTGCCGATGTTCGATGACAGCAGGGTGGAGCCATCACGCGGCTGCGAAATCCAATAGTCAAAACCGACCCGGCCCGAGGCGCCGTTCTTCGGCTTGACCGCGAGCTTGGTGCCGAGATGCTTCGACCACACTTTGGCAAAAGCGCGGGTCGCACGGTCCTGCCCGCCGCCCAGCGAATGGGACAGCACGATGGTGATCGTCTTGGGCGGAAAATCCTGCGCCACGGAAGTGGTCGCTGTGAACGCAGCACCAGCCGCGATCACGGCACCCGCCGCAAGCCCTGTAAGTCGTGAAATTTTATGTGTCATTGTGAATGGTCCTTCCCAGTTAAAATTTTGAAACACATTGCCGGTGGCTAATCTTTTCCAGACCGGTGCACACAAGCGAAACCAAAAGTATTGTTTTTGCCTTCACGTTTTCGGTGTTGCGGCAATTATCGTTTTTAATTTCATTGTCCGTTTTACGATCATCCAAGCCAGTTTAGAAAATACCCCTTTGATCGCGTTCGGCACAGTGTAACCCGATCGCATCAGCGACGGGATTAAGGTCACGGATGCCAGCGGCATCAAGCACCGGCAAGCGGGCCGCCGCATCCAGGAAGCGTTCAGTTTCGGAATTTGAGGCGATACCGTCAACCAACTTTCGGTACTTCGCTATATATTGGGGCATCCCAAAGGGAAATTCACCATAGGGATGGGAATTTGCCACGGCGAGCTCATCCACTAATTGGCGGCCATCCGTAAAATTGATCTCTACGCGCGCACCCTGGGCTTTCTTAAGGGGGTCTGATTCACTGTCAAAACGGCGATTCCATTCGGCATCCTCAACCGTCTTGATCTTCTGCCACAGAGCCACCGTGTCGGGGCGATGACGGCGGTCCCAATCATAGCTGCGTTCGTGGTGCCAATCGCCATCCTGAAGCGCGATGGCAAAGATAAACATCGCTGAATGATCAAGGGTTTCGCGCGAGGCATCGGGATCGTATTTCTGCGGGTCATTGCTGCCCGAGCCCATAACTTCATGGGTGAACTTCTTTGAGTAAATATTGATGCTGTCGATGGCGCTTGTATCGCCGACCTTGTCGCGCATTTTGAACGCCAGATCGATGATCGGCTGGCCGTGATAACCGGCGGAATGTTCCTTGGTATAGGTGTCGAGAATCGCGCGCCGCGGCACGCCTGAATCCAGCAAGCTCACATTGTAATGACCATCCGGCCCATCGAGAAGTGTGGCAATGACGCCGTAATCGCCTTCATAGATCGGGCTCGGGCTGGTTTCGCCGCGCATGGCGCGGTCAATTGCCTCGATCGCGCATTTACCGACATGGGCGGGGGCGACCGCTTTCCAACTTGAAATCGTCCCCTTGCGGCATTGTCGTGTCGCCGTCGCCACATGGACCGCATGCTGGATCGCCTGATAGATGACTTCTGGCGCGAGCCCCATAAGCGCGCCAATGCCCGCCGCCATCGCTGGGGCCAAATGGCCGACGTGGTCGATGCGATGGGTGTTGAGCGCCATCACCTTGGCCAGGGACAGTTGCACCTCGTAGGCGGTAGCGACGGCGCGGATCAGATCGCGGCCACTGCGCCCGCATTGCTGGGCTACGGCCAGGATCGGCGGAATGTTATCGCCGGGATGACCAGGTTCGACAGCCATAAAACTATCGTGGAAATCAAGCTCGCGCACCGCCGCCGAATTGGCCCAGGCCGCCCATTCACATTCGAATGTTTGATCCGCCGGCAGACCAATCACCGAAGCGCCGCCTGCTCGCGGATGGGCGAGCGCTTGAGACCGTGCATTGGCGACTGGTTCACGGTTGATCGCTGCCATCGCCACCGACGCATTGTCGATGATCCGGTTGGCGACCATGTCATCGACTTCCGAATCATCCGGCCAGGGGGCGGCAGCCATCTCCGCCAATCGCCATGCCAGTTGATCCTCACGCGCAGGCAACGCGTCGGGTGGATAGACCTTGACCTCCAGAGTGCTCACACCAAAATGCCCGGTTTATTTCGCGGCTAGTTTACGGCGCACGAAACGGATCACCGGCGGGCCGACGAAGGTGAAGATGAACAGCCCCCATAAGACTAGGGTGATCGTGCTGGCGAAGAAGAGATCCGGTGAATCGAGACCCATGCGCCAGGCGCGCATGAATTCCTTTTCGAACAACCGCCCGAGAACAATGCCGAGCAGCATCGCCACCACCGGGTATTTATATCGTTTCATGATGTAACCAAGCAAACCGAACCCAACCATCGCAG
>JBLHLO010000102.1:0-7783 GCA_047621105.1 Alphaproteobacteria bacterium | reverse complement strand
TCGACCAGTTCAGGGCAGCCCGTAAAACTGACGGGCTGGGAGAAAGGATGGAACCGGTAAAGGGTAGGATTGGCACTGGCCAATGGGGGCCCTCCTAGAGGGGGATGCGGGGCAATTAATCTTTAGACGGTTTCGACTTCTTATCGTCTTCGTCATCCTTGTCCTTGGCGGAAGCGCCATGCAGGGACAAGAGAATGGGTGCAAGCGGTGCCCGCGGCAAGGCCAAGGGTTTTGAGGGCACGGCGACGGTTAAGGGTCACGGGCTGCTCAGGCGCAACAGGCGCCTCGTCAGGATTGCGATGTTCAGTCATGGGGGGTGATACTCAAAAAGTGGCTGGGGCCGCAGGTTGCTAGTACGATCTGGAAGGTCTCGACTTGGTCTTCGACTTCGATCCCTGCGCACTGGCGCTCTTGATTGTGGCGAGGGTGGGCGCGAGATAGGCCACGCTGGCAGCAAGCCCGAGGCGCTTCAGCGCCGCACGCCGAGCCACCGGCTTACGCAGTGGTGAGCTCTTTTGCGAAGTGCTTGGTTTTTCCTGTGTCATAAAGCGTCCGTTCATTATCCGTGGCGACTATCCTGACCACTGCTAGTTAAAATAGCATATATCCCTCATGTGAAGTCACGCAATTTTTGGCCAAATCCCCGGAATTCCTTAGAATCTGTGCCCTATCTACCGGCTTTCAGCTTCCAACCGGGCCGCGCGTCAAGCCCGCAAATAGGGTATATAAACACCGAAATTGCCGATTCAAGCGCCCTTCAAGCCCCATTTAAGCCAATTCAAGGATTCGTCATGTCTGATACCCCCACCTCGCACCCCATGTTCAACTCGTTCACCCTGCGCGGTCTGACCCTCGCCAACCGCGTGGTGCTCTCGCCCATGTGCATGTATTCGGCGGTCGACGGCCAGGTGGGCGATTTCCATCTGGTGCATCTCGGCGCCCGTGCCCAGGGTGGCGCCGGTTTGGTGATGACCGAAATGACCAATGTCCGTGCCGATGGCCGCATTTCCTTGGGCTGCGCCGGGATGTGGGAGCCGGCCCATAAAGATGCCTGGAAACGGGTGGTGGATTTTGTCCATACCGATAGCGATGCCAAGATCGGCATCCAGCTCGCCCATGCGGGGCGCAAGGGATCGGTGCCGGTGGCTTGGGAACGAAGCGCCCGGGGGCTCGGCGATCGCGCCTGGGAAATCATTGCGCCATCCGCCATCCGCTTTTCCGACGATAGCCCGATGCCCCGTGAGATGACGGTGGACGATATTGCCGCGATAACCGATTGCTTTGCCAAATCGGCGGCTTGGTCGGCGGAAGCGGGCTTCGATATGATCGAATTGCATATGGGGCACGGCTATCTGTTGTCGTCGTTCATGTCGCCGCTCGCCAATAAACGCACCGACCGCTATGGCGGTAGCTTGGAAGCCCGCATGCAGTTTCCGCTCGAAGTGTTTCGTGCCGTGCGCGCCGCCTGGCCGGAAGACCGGCCGATTTCGGCGCGTATTTCAGCCATCGATTGGGAAGACGGCGGCAACACCATCGAAGACGGTATCGAAATGGCGCGCATGTTGTTTGATGCCGGTCTCGATATCGTCGATGTTTCAACCGGCAATGTCACCGGTGACCGCCGGCCTGTCCTGCCCGGCCATTTCCAGACCCCCTATTCAGAGGCGATCCGCAAAGCCACCAGCAAACCGACCATGACGGTCGGCAATGTGCGCAGCGCTGAAGACATCAACGCCATTGTCGGCGAAGGCCGCGCCGATCTTTGCTGCGTCGGGCGCTGGCATCTATACGATCCGTATTTCACCCGCCATGCGGCGCAGGAGGCGGGCCTCAATCCCCATTGGCCGAAGCAATATCTGAACGTGCAAAAGATGTTTGATTAAACGCGGCCGCGTCGTTTCAGCGAAATCGTATCTTGGCGGCAAGGATGGCGCCGGCCAGCACCAGGGTCACCGTGTTGGCGGCAATCAGCGGCATATCGTTGAGCAACAATCCGTAGGTGAGCCAGAGCATGATCCCGACCACCAACATCACGAACATGGTGAGCGAGACATCTTGGGTTGAGCGCGTGCGCCAGGCCTTGATGGCCTGGGGTGCGAAGGAGACCGTGGTCAGTATGGCGGCAATAAAGCCGATCCAGCTTGGATCGAAAGTGGGTGATGGGGACATGGGGTAAGCCTCTTAGATCGAAAGCCGTTCAGGATTGATTGGGGGACACGGGCGACGCAAAGGCGGTTTTACCGAGTGTGCGCAGGGCATGGAATAGGTGGATCAACGTCGGCAACATGGCCGAGGCCCCCATGACGATGCCGAAATAAATATTGCGTAGGTTATCGGGATGGAACGGATTTAAATACGCCGCCCAGAACCGCCCCTTATAAAGCACCTGACGGTCGGCCAGGGTTTCCGGTAGCGACAGCACCAAATTTACCATCCAGCCCGAAAGCGTAAAGACGAATAGTACTCAGGCAGTGGCGGCGATGGCGATGACCAGATCGATGCCCAGATAACCGATATAAGCCGTATTACTGGTGCTGGCGATGGCGCGCCGCGCCATGAACAGGGTCACGAACAGCGATAGAAAATCGAACATCCCGCCGAGCACGCTCACCGGCAGGCTCATCAGTAGAATTTCAGGGGCCTCATAGGTCCACATTTTTTCCGGATAGGCAGTCAGCAGTGCCCACCAATAGCATCCCATATTCAGCGCAATGAAGAGGCTGAACAGCTTGGGGTAAAACAGGTGTCCGGCACTTGCCCGTCCGTCGAACCAGGCGAGCAGCCGGGCGAGTGATGCACGCCATAAAATGAAAGTGCCGGAAAGGCCTGATAGGGGGGTCATGGATATTCGCGCCGATAGGTATCTGAAAACTGTGCCTGAACTGTCGTTTTAACCGCTAGGGCATATTGCCAGCTTAGGCCGTAATATGGGCCGTTGGGTAGGGGACATTAAACAGTTGGCCGTAATGTGATAGCATGAGGGTCGTTAATAAATAACAAGCTTGGGAGGGTGAAATGGCGGATGCGGCACCTGGAAAGGTCTATCGTAATAAATGGGAAGAAGTTCCTGATTATGGCCTTCATTTTGAGCCGGCTGAGAAGCGGCTTCAGGTCAAATTCGCCGGCGAGGTGATTGTCGATACGGAAAAGGCTTTGATGCTGAAGGAGCCGGGTCATCAGCCGGTCTGTTATGTCCCGCGGGCGGATGCCCGGATGGACCTTCTTGAGCGGACGAATCACCATTCCCATTGTTCGTGGAAGGGGCATTGTAGCTATTACACGATCAAGGCGGGCGGGAAGGTTTCCGAAAATGCGATCTGGAGTTACGAAGAACCCTATCCCCAGGTTGAAGTCTTTAAGGGGTATCTGGCTTTTTATCCGGACCGGATAGACGGCATTTCCGAGGTATAGTCTCAGGTGGGTCTTTAGGGGAGCTGCCGTTCGGCTATCCCCCCCCCCTTCCCCCTCGGTACAATTTTTTATATTTCCCCTAGTAGTGAATGGGCTGTTCTTGCCGGTCTAACTGGTATGATGGGGTATGGGGAAACGGGACGAGACGGTCGTGGACGACGTAGGCGCGCGTGCAACACAGTCAGCAGAAGAACAGGGGCCTATTTATCAGGGGTTCGGCGCGGTCACGCGAATTCTACGCATGTCGGCGGGCTATCGTTGGCGGCTGGGCATCGGCATCGTTGCCACCGTGGTGGCCGCTAATTTCCAGCTTCTCATTCCGCAATATCTTGGCGCCGCCGTTGATCATGCCCAGGGGTTGCTGGCGGCACGCGATTCGAGCCCAGAGGTGGCGCGCGCAGCACTTGGATGGGCGGCATTGATGCTGCTTGGTGCCGGCATCCTGCGCGGTCTATTCACCATGATCCATAACTACCAAGGCGAAGCCATCGGCCAGTCCATCGGTTATGAACTGCGGCTCGCTTATTTCGAAAAGCTCCAACGCATGAGCTTCGCCTATCACGACCGGATCCATTCTGGTGATTTGATGACCCGTGGCATGCTCGATATCGAAGGTATCCGCCGTTTCGTTGATGGCGCCATGCTGAGGACAATCGTCTTGGTGATCTTGCTTACCTACGGGGGCTACCGCATGATCTCTGTCGATGCGTTGATGGGCATGTTGGCGTTGAGCTTCGTACCCGTCGTCGCCTGGCGGGGCTCAATGTCCAGCCTTCTGCTGCGGCGCACTTGGCGCGCGCTGCAGGAACGGATGTCTGTGCTGAGCCGTATCATGGAAGAGAACCTGGGTGGTATCCGTGTCGTGCGGGCCTTTGCCGCCCGCGATCATGAGTTGGCGAAATTTGATGAGGCATCCGCCGATGCCATCACCACGGCCATGCGTCGTGTCCAAATCCGCTATTCCAATGCCGCCGTCATGACCTTTTCCTATTACAGCGCCATGGGCCTGGTGCTGTGGGTCGGGGGTCACAAGATCATCGAAGGAGCCATCACCGTCGGCGTGCTGGCTGAATTCCTGGTGTTTATGGCGATCTTGCAACAACCGGTGCGCCAGGTCGGCATGATCGTCAATTCAACAGCCCGGGCATTTGTTTCGGGTGCCCGCGTATTCGCGGTGCTCGATATGGAATCGGTGGTGCGCGACCGGCCCGATGCCCCGTCTTTGGACCTGACAAAGGGGGTGCTGCGTTTTGAACACGTCGATTTTGCTCACCAGGCGGCGGCGGGTGAAAGCCTCATTCTGCAAGATGTGTCTTTTGAGGTTGGCCCCGGTCAGGTGCTCGGCATTGTTGGCCCACCGGGGAGTGGCAAGTCGACTATTGCGCACCTGATTCCGCGTTTTTACGATCCAACGGGCGGGCGGATTACTATCGATGGCCAGGATATCCGCGATGTGAAGCTCGACTCATTACGCGAAGCGGTCGGCGTGGTGCACCAAGACACCTTCCTGTTCACGGCTGCGGTTGATAGCAATGTTGCCTATGGCGATCTCGACGCCGATCAGGGCCGTATTGTGAATGCGACCGAATCGGCACAGCTTCATGATTATGTGGCCGGGTTGCCCAGGGGCTATGACACGATGGTGGGTGAACGTGGGTTGACCCTTTCGGGTGGCCAACGCCAGCGGCTATCGATCGCGCGGAGCGTGTTGCTGTCGCCGGCAATCATCGCGTTTGACGATTCAACCGCTTCGGTCGACGCCGCGACCGAGCAGCGTATTCATGCCGCGCTCAAGGACCTGACGCGGGAGCGGGCAACCATCATCATTTCCCACCGGCTGAGTTCGCTTATGCACGCCGACGAAATCGTGTTCATTGATGGTGGGCGCATCATCGAACGCGGCTCCCACGACGCGTTGCTGGCCCTGGGTGGGCGGTATAAGGAGCTTTATGACTTGCAGATTGAATTTGGGGATGATCCCAATCTTGGCGCGCCCCCATCCCCACCAACGCCCGTGAACGGCTGAGGGGGCAGCGGAGATCATGGCTATTATGCCCCAAACCCTTGCCCCGCAGTCTAATGCCGGCGGTGCGGGTGATCCCTATGCCAAGGGCAGCCTTAATGATGAGATGGATGAACAAATCTTCGGCGCCGCCTTCGATGGGCAGGTGATCAGGCGCTTTGGTAAATTCCTATGGCCACATCGGGCGCGGCTTGCGGTGGCACTGGGCGGCGTGGTCGGATTTACTGCGACCCAACTTTTGATTCCTCTGGTGATCGGCACCACAATTGATCGCGCACTGGCGCCGGGGGGTGTCGACAGCAACCTGCTGAACTTCTTTGCCTTGGCCTTTCTCGGGGTCATCGCCGTCAATCTGATTGCCAGCTACATACAGGAAACTATCGTCGGTAAGACCGCCGAACTGGTTCTGTTCGATCTGCGACGGGCAATGTATGTACATTTGCAGCACCTATCCATGTCATTTATGGACAAGACCGAAGTCGGGCGTTTGATGGCGCGGCTGCAAAGTGATGTCGGCGCGTTACAGGAATTCCTCGATACCACAGTCACCACCATTGGCGACCTTCTTCTATTGTTTGGAATCGTTGCTGTGCTGCTGTCGCTCGACTGGAAACTTGGGCTTTTGACCCTATCCGTGGTGCTGCTGCTGCTCATTGTCCGTATGATCTGGCTACCGATGGCCAAGAAAACATTTATGCGCGCGCGCCAGACTAGCTCCATCGTCAATGGGGCACTGGCTGAAAACATTAACGGGGTGCGCACCGTCCAGGAGATGTTGCGCGAGCGCGTCAACTTCGATCGTTTTGAGGTTAAGGCGCGGGATAATCTGCGTTCCCATTTGCGCGCCGCCAAATTCTCCCAGGTGATGGTGCCGATCGTCGATACCCTGACTGCCGCCGCCATGGCTATCGTTGTTGTGGTTGGCGGTAACCGGGTGCTGGGAGGTTCGCTTGATCTTGGGGTCATGGTCGCGTTCGTGTTTTATGTGCAGCGCTTTTTCGATCCGATCCGTTCCCTGACGATCCAGTACAGCGTGATGCAGCGGGCCATGGCTTCTGGTCAGCGCATCTTTGAGGTCATGGATGTGCCGATTGATATCCGGGATAAACCGGACGCGGCGGTGCTCGACCAGATCGACGGTGCCATTGAATTCGATCATGTCACCTTCAGCTATCTGCCGGGCCAGCCGGTGCTGAACGACATTACTTTCAAAGTTGCGCCGGGGGAAACCGTGGCTCTGGTCGGCCCGACGGGTTCGGGTAAGACCTCGATCACGTCACTGATTCATCGCTTTTATGACGTGAATGAAGGGACGGTCCGGATCGGCGGGAAAGACGTGCGCGATGTGACGCAGGATTCGCTCGGCCGTCAGGTCGGCATGGTGTTGCAGGAACCGTTCCTGTTCACCGGCACGGTTTATGAAAACATCAAATTTTGTACCGAGCGCGCCACCCGTGATGAAATCATCGCAGCCGCCCGGGCGGTGGGCGCCCATGATTTTATTGAACGCCTGCCAATGGGCTACGAGACGATGCTCGAACAGCGGGGTGGCAACCTCTCCTTGGGCCAGCGCCAGTTGGTCAGCTTCGCCCGGGCGATCGTCGCCGATAAGCCAATCCTGCTGTTGGATGAAGCCACGGCCAGCATCGATAGCTATACCGAGCGCCAGATCCAAATCGCCCTCAAGCGCTTGCTGGCCGGGCGTTCCGGGGTGGTGATTGCGCATCGGTTGGCAACCATCCGGGGGGCCGATCGCATCATCGTGCTGAATCAGGGCCGCATCGTCGAGACCGGCACCCACCCCGAGCTTCTGGACAAGCGCGGCCTCTATCATCGGCTTTATTCCATGAACTACGCCTCGTTCGACGACATTCCCAAGGCGCTGATCGATGATGCCACCGTGCCGTCTGTGACCTGATATAGGGGTATGAATCTCGAGTTTTGCGGCCCGGACGGCGTTAGCGAGATTTTCGGCCTTTAGCACCGGCCTCTATTTTTAGTTTTGTGGCCAGCGCCCAAGCTTTAATTTTGTTCAAATACTCTTGGCGTTTCTTATCGTCCGGCAGATCGCGAACCTGCCATTTTGATATGGCCCAATCAGAAAGCCTCTGCGTTGAAAGGTTTTCTACTTCGGGGTTGGAATAATATCTCACGTTAAGCAACAGCAATGTATCCGACAAAGTATAATGTGCTTTCACCATGATACGAGGGACTTCAAGACTATTCGCGAGCACCCAATCATCCAAGTTTTTTAGAAGCTTGGAGCCTTTAGTTCTAAATCGGGTGAGGCCCAAATTCATACAATGGTACCCTTGGAGTGGATCCATGTACGTGGACCTTTCGGGAAGT
>JBLHLO010000101.1:0-7861 GCA_047621105.1 Alphaproteobacteria bacterium | reverse complement strand
GGACGGCGTCGCGCTATGGCGTTGGGGAGCTTGCCATGGCCGGTGCGCGTATCGGGCGGCCCATCAAAACCGTGCGTGGGCAGCTCACCGATTTACCTATTCCGGCTGATGCCGAGCTCGCTTTCGAAGGCTTCATGCCTACAGTCGAAGAAGCCAGCGCCCCCGAAGGGCCGTTCGGTGAATGGCCTGGCTATTATGCTTCGGACATCCGCAATGAAACCGTGCTCCAGGTTGGCGCCACCTATCATCGTAACGGCGCCATCCTGATTGGTCAGCCCCCAGCCAAGCCGACCCTGCCCGGTCGCCATCCATCAATTGCCGGCATGGCGGCCGTTTGGAACGCGCTCGAAGCGGCCGGTGTACCGGAAGTTCGCGGCGTATGGAAAATGAATGGTGGCGGTGTCAGCTTCATGAACATCGTCGCCATCAAACAGCTCCATGCCGGTCACGCCAAGATGGCAGGAATGGTGGCCGCAGGCTGCGGCCCCGGCGGCTATATGACCCGTATCGTCATCATCGTCGACGAGGACATCGACATCTCCAACCCGGCAGAGGTCATGTGGGCGCTCGCGACACGCTGGGATCCCGCCACCCAGACCGATATCATCGATAATTGCTGGACGGGTTATATCGACCCCTACCTGCCGCCGGAAAAGCGGGCGAAGGATGATCTGACCACACCACGTGTCATCATCTACGCGGTCCGGCCCTGGCACTGGAAAGACGATTTCCCTAAGGTCAATGCTGTCGACCCCAAATATGCCGAGGAAGTGCGCAGCAAATGGGCCGAGAAATTGCCCTACCTCACCAAATTGCAGCAACTTTAGAAGCCAACATAAAAATTAGGAGGAAGCGATGTCCAAAAAATTATTCGCAACGTGTTTCATTGCCACCGGGCTGATCGCGCTTGGTGTCCTGACCCTGCCCGGCGTGGCATCGGCCGACGACTTCTATAAAAATAAGAAGATCAAGTTGATCGTCGGCCTCCGCGCCAGTTCCACCTATTCAGCCTACGCCCGGACGCTCAGCCGCAACATGGGTCAGTACATACCTGGCAAGCCCGGCTTCATCGTCCAGAACATGCCCGGTGCAGGCAGTCTCAAGTCTTATAACTACCTTTATAACGTCGCTAAGCGCGACGGCTCGGAATTCGGTACCGGCCACCGCTTTGTGCCGATCATGACCCTGTTCAAAATCAAGGGCGCGCGTTTCGACGGCAGCAAATACAGCTATATCGGCTCGATCAACAAGGAAGTGGGTGTCGCCCTCGCTTGGCACACAGCAGGATTCAAAAGCTTAAAAGACGTGCTTAATCGTGAGTTGATCGTCGGCACATCGGGCGGTGGCTCACAGCTCACCAATTTCACCAGCGTCCTCAAGACGGCGCTTGGCGCCAAATTCAGGGTAATTACCGGCTATCGGGGCACGCGGGCCATCAACCTTGCCATGGAGCGTGGTGAAATACAGGGCCGCGCCGGGGTTTCCTATGGGTCACTGAAAAACTCCAAACCCGGCTGGTTGCGCGACAAGAAGGTCCATATCTTCATGCAGATGGGACTCTCCCGGCATCCAGAACTTCCTAAAATTCCGAATATTCTTGATGTGCTGAAAACCGATCTCGATCGCAAAGCGGTTCGGCTTCTACTCGGCCCATCCGAAATGGGCCGGCCTTACGTTGCCCCCCCGGGCATTCCCGCCGGTCGGCTTGTTGCCCTGCGTGCTGCCTTTACCAGCACGATGTCGGATCCCAAATTCAAAGCCGAGGCGGCCAAGCTACGCTTGGCCATCGATCCGATGTCCGGCGCCGAGGTCGCCAGTCTGATGAATAGGCTTTACAAAGACTCGCCCAAAGCTGTGGTCGAACGAGCCAAAGAACTAACCGCCGCTGGGTTTGACGTTGACCTCAGGAAGGGCAAAAAGAAAAAGAAAAAGAAAAAGAAAAAATAAGAAACACATGGTAAGCCAGCGTATGGAGCAAGATAAATGAGCGACGATGCGCTCAAGGCATTCGACGAAAAACTGAAAGCCGCAGGCATGTACGGCCAGTGGCAATCCGACGTCATGCTGCAGCAGGTCATGGATGGGCCCAAACCGGCCGGCGTCGCCAAGACTTGGCGCTGGGATGAGGTGACGGCTTTGCTCGACGAAGCCTGCGAGGTTATGACCGAAAGCCTGACCGCCCGGCGTAGCCTGATGTTTGTTAATCCTGCCCTGCCGCGCGGCACCACTCACACCCTCGCCATGGGCGTTCAGATGATCCTCCCCGGTGAAACTGCGTGGTCGCACCGCCATTCGATTTCAGCGCTGCGCTTCACCATCATGGGCGGCACACATCTCTTTTCAGTGGTCGACGGCGAACCCTGCATCATGGAAGATCACGACCTGGTGCTGACCCCAGGTTGGACCTGGCATGATCACCACAATGAATCTGATGCGCATTGCGCCTGGCTCGATGTGCTGGACGTGCCGCTGATGATTACCCTTAATCAGGCGTTCTACGAACCTTATGGCGAAGCCCGCCAACCGCTCCGCAATGATGGCGAGGCGGCTGCCGCGCGCTATTCACCCTTCCCCCCGGTTTGGGAACAGGTACCTACGGCGCGCGTACCGGTGCGCTACCCCTGGGCTGACATGGAAGCGCGCCTCGTCAATGCCGCCGCCAGCAGTGACGGCAGCCCCTATGATGGGATCGCCCTGGAATATGCCAACCCGCTGACCGGCGGACCGACCCTGCCGACGCTGACCTGTTGGGCAAGCTGGATCAAACCCGGCACCAAATTGCAGCCCCATCGGCGCACGTCATCTGCTGTCTATCATGTGGTGCGGGGCCAAGGCCGGGCGGTTATCGGTGATACTGAAGTGACTTTCGGCCCGCGCGATAGTTTCTGCGTGCCCAACTGGGCTTGGCACCATATAGAGAATGTATCGGGCACCGACGAATTGGTGTTATTTTCGGTTCATGATATGCCGGTGCTGAAAGCCCTTAGCCTTTACCGCGAAGATCCCGTAGGCCAGACCGGCGCAACACCGCCGGCCGCGGTACCTGCAGACTTGGCAAAGCCAGATGGCCCGTCAAAATGGTGCTAAGCAGGAGACACTAATGGCGACACTCGTGGCCGACAAAGCATTGATGGAAGAACTGGGGCGCGAGATCGTGGCCCTAGCCAACGCCCAGTTTGACAGCCCTGGCTATCGGCGCCTTCTTGGCTTGCCGCTCAACACGGCCCGTGGCCAAGCCTATGTCATCCAACGCACCCATTGGACCACCAACCGGCGGGACTGCTGGGCCTTAGCCCAAGGGGTGTCACCGCTCGACGTCAAAAAAATCATCTGGGACCACGAGAGCGAAGAACTGGCGGGCAAGCCCGAAGAAGGCGTTGCCGACCATTACACCCTATCGGTCAAGGAAGCCGCCCTGCTGGGCCTCAGCCGTGATGATCTCATCAACACCCCGCCGATCGACGGCGCCGTGACCTGCTTGGGGGCTTGGTTGCATCTGGTCAAGCACAGCCACTGGTTGACCGCGGTGGCATCATGTTCCGCACTGGAGTTATCCAATTCTGAAGAAGTCTTGCGTGACGGCTCCATGTCGCGGCGCATGGGCGCAAATATGGCGAAGGACCTCGGCATTCCGCTCCACAAACAGCCGATGAATGCCGAACACATGGTCGCCGATATCGCCCACGGTAATCTTATGACCGAAGTCGCCGAACGCCACATGACCAACCGTGCCGAGTTGGAACTGATCCTCGACGGCCTGCGTCAGAGCTGGGCCATCGACCGGGTCTGGAAGGGGCAACTCGCCGATCTGCTGGAATCCATTCCGATGAATTAGACTCATTTCGTATTTGCGCCGCTAGCCCCACATGGCAATGATGGGGCACCGGCACCCTAAAGGAGGCCTCCCATGACAAAATCATTTTTGCGTCTGACGACTGCTCTTTTACTGGCGATCGCAACCCTCTACCCGATGGCGACCCATGCCGATGCCATCAGTGATTTCTACAAAAGTAAACAGGTCAAACTGATCATCGGCACCGGCGTTGGAGGGGGTTACGACATCAATGGCCGCCTGCTCGCCCGTCATTTAGCGCGCCACATTCCGGGCAAGCCAACTCTGGTCGTTCAGAACATGCCGGGCGCCGGTTCACGCAAAGCTGCCGGTTACGTCTATAAAGTCGCCCCCAAGGACGGCTCCGTCATGGCCCAAGTCCTTAACACCCTGCCGCTTCTTCAGGCCCTCGGCGTCACCGGTGGCGGCTTCAATGTTGCCAATTTTCAGTGGATCGGCAATCTGTCGAACGACGTCAACCTCGTCGATGTCTGGCACACGGCACCTGTCAAAAACGTGGGGGATGCCCGCAAGACCCAAGTGATATTGGGAGCCACGTCACCCGGATCGCTCAGTGGCATGATCCCGACGGTCATGAATAATATTCTTGGCACAAAGTTTAAGATCGTCACCGGATATAAATCAGGCACGGCAATCGATCTTGCGGTGGAACGCGGCGAGGTACAGGGCCGCGCCGGTGCAGCCTGGACAGTACTTGTAAAATCCTACCCACACCTGATCAAGGGCAAGAAGTTCGTGCATCTCGCTCAAATGGGCCTCAAGCGCGCATCCGGGCTTGAGAACGTGCCGCTTTTGACCGAGCTGGCGAGAAATGACGAGGAACGCGCATTGCTGGAAATCTTTTCCTCACCCGCCGCCGTCGGCAAGCCAACCGTCGCCGCCCCTGGGGTTCCCGCCGATCGGATCCGTGCTTTACGCGCGGCTTATGATGCAACCATGAAAGACCCAAAGTTTTTAGCCGATGCCGAACGCCAAGGTCTTGCTATCGGACCGATAGATGGCAGCGACCTGCAAAAGATCGTGGAAAAAACCGTCAAGGCCTCCCCGGCCCTTTTGGCAAAGGCCAAAACTATAGTGGCCGGTCTGAACTTGGGTAAGAAAAAGGGCAAAAAGAAGAAGAAAAAGCAATAATCGGGACCACCTTTTAACCGGACAAGGGCGCCTTCAGGCGCCCTTGCTGCATTTCTGGCAAGCGCCCGCCGGCGATTTTCATATGGCGGGTATAAGTTTTCTAATTCACCACCATGATGCCCTTGGCGACTCGTACCTTGTCGGAATGGGTGTGAAACGGCATGTCCAGGGTAGCAATGACCTTGGGGTCGGTACGGGGTCGGATATGTCGAGAACTGTGGGAGACCAGCAGGCGGGTCTATATGACCGACGAAGGCCATATCCCCTGCAGCCTGCACCACTCCATCTTTACTCTCCCTGCGGTCCGGGCCAGCAGGCACCCCTTGGCGCCTCTGGAGACGCTCGCTCTGGGCAAATTGAAACACTGTTAACGACAAGCCCCAATGGGGTTTGTACCCTCACCCCGGCCCCGGCCCACAAACCTACAAAAAAGACCTTTAAAATCAATCCACAAGGGGAAAAATTCCCCCACCCGCTGGGGGGTTATAAGACCCTAGATTTACCACCCGCGATGTAACATTATGCCCCGTCAAAAGTGACGGGGCGTATTTTTAAAGAGCGTGACAACAGCATCATGAAACCAACGGATACGTCCGATCCCGACTACTTTCACCGGGTCGTAGATTGCCAGTGGGCTTGTCCTGCCCATACTGCAGTTCCCGATTATATTCGGTTGATTGCCCAGGGCCGATTCACCGACGCCTATATGCTCAACCGGGAATCAAATGTCTTTCCCGGCATCCTTGGGCGTGTCTGCGATCGACCATGTGAACCCGCATGCCGGCGCGGACGCTTGGATGCGGATGAAAAGCCGGTCGCCATCTGCCGCCTGAAACGTGTCGCCGCCGATCACCGTGACGATGTCAGCGACCTCCTGCCGAAGGCACCGGATCAAAAGAACGGCAAACGTGTGGCCCTGATCGGGGCCGGCCCCGCGTCCTTGACTGTAGCCAATGATCTGGCACCGCTCGGCTACGCCTGCACGATCTTCGAAGCCCTCGAAAAACCCGGTGGATTGATGCGTTCTAACATTCCGTCGTTCCGACTACCTGCCCAGGTTCTGGACGAGGAAATCAAATACATCACCGACATGGATGTGGACCTGCGCCTTGGCACGCCAGTGAACAGCATGAAGGAACTGTTGGGCGACGGTTATGATGCCGTATTCGTGGGCTCCGGCGCACCCAAGGGCAAGAACCTGGATCTGCCTGGCCGGCAAGAAGCGGCTGATAATATTCATATTGGCATCCAATGGCTCGAATCAGTGGCCTTCGGTCATATCGACGCCATCGGCAAACGGGTGCTGATTATCGGTGTCGGCAATACTGCCATGGACTGCTGCAGGACGTCGCTCCGGCTCGGTGCCGATGATGTCAAGGTCATGGCACGTAAACCGCGCGGTTTTTTCAAGGCATCCGACTGGGAGCTTGAGGACGCGGAAGAAGAAAACGTTGAAATTGTCATCAACCATTCGCCCAAGTCCTTCGTTATTGAAAACGGCAAACTCACGGGCATGATGTTCGAAAAACTCGAATACACCCTCGATGACGCCGGTGAAATCACCGATCAGAAAACCGTCGAAGAAATCTTCTTTCCCGCTGATGACGTTGTGCTGGCCATCGGCCAAGACAACGCCTTCCCCTGGGTCGAACGCGATCTCGGGATCGAGTTTGATAAATGGGAAGTCCCCGTGGTCAACAAATCGACCTATCAGTCCTCCCGCCCCGGGGTGTTCTTCGGTGGCGACGCGGCCTTTGGCCCGGCCAACATCATCTGGGCTGTAGAACACGGTCACCAAGCCGCCATTTCCATCCATCGTCATTGCATGGGTGACGATATAGACGACCGGCTTGCCCGTGGGGTCAATTTGCAATCGACGAAGATGGGTATCCATGAGTGGAGCTATTCCAACGACTTTGATCCCGCCGCCCGGCGCATAATGAGCCATGTAGACCTCAAAAACCGTTTTGAGAAACTCGACGTCGAGGTTGAACTAGGCTTTACCGCCGAAGAAGCTGCGACCGAAGTAGAACGCTGCCTCAACTGCGATATCCAGACCGTTTTCGTGCCGGAACTCTGCACCGAATGCGATGCCTGTATTGATATCTGTCCGGTGGATTGCCTGACCATCGCCCCCGACGGTGAGGCAGGCGAAATACGTGTCCGCCTGACCGCGGCGGCCGAAAACATGGGGCAGCTCCTTTTCGCATCCGAACCACTGATGCATACCGCGCGGATTATGGTGAAGGACGAAAATGTCTGCCTGCATTGCGGATTGTGTGCCGAAAGATGCCCAACCGCCGCCTGGGATATGCAGAAATCCCTGATTGAAATTCCTTATGCCCATGATGAACTTGGGGGAAGCAAGCCTTGTCAGCAGCGCGTAGCCGGCTGAACGATTTCGTCCTTAAGGTTGCCAACGTCAACGGCACCGGATCGGCGAGCGCTAACAGCCTTCTCATGAGGTCATATTTCCGTATGGGCCTGCCGGTCGTGGGGAAAAACTATTTCCCATCCAACATTCAAGGCATGCCCACGTGGTATGAAATTCGCATTACCAAGGATGGCTATAGCGCCCGCTCCGGCGAGGTCGACATCATGCTCGCCATGAATGCGGAAACTTATGCCCAAGACATCAAGGAGGTCGCCCCAGGCGGCTACCTTATTTACGATTCCACCTGGCCGCGCCAACAAGCACTATCGCGCCCTGATATTACTGTGATCGGTATTCCGCTCGCACAATTGTGCAATGATGCCTTCGCCAATGCGCGGGTCCGTATTTTGATGAAGAACATGGCCTATGTCGGTGCGCTGGCGGCGCTGACCAATATCGATATGGCTGTGATTCGCTCGTTGATCGAAGAAACCTTTGCCTCC